>CAMBKU010000045.1 GCA_945868305.1 uncultured Lachnospiraceae bacterium
CCAGATTTAGGTTCTGGTGGGAGACCGTGCAGGTTCAAGTCCTGTTACCCGCAGTATGAGGAGCTCTGTAAATTTTATTTTGGATTTACAGGGTTTTTTGTTTGCAAAATGATGAAACACATTTTTGCGAAATTATGGGAATTGAATTTTATTTATATTTATGATAGGGTTATTAGGAAAAGGAGCGGTTATGGAAAAAAGGAGAATAGCAATCGTAACCGGGGCAAGCAGCGGATTCGGGAGAGAATTTGTAAGGCTTTTGGTGAAAGACGATACGATAGATGAAATTTGGGCAGTTGCCAGAGCGCAGGAAAGGCTTGAGAAACTTGTGTCCGAATTTGGAAGTAAAGTAAAACCATATTCGGTGGATTTGGCTGACAAAGAAGCATTGAATGAATTTGGTGATAAGATAAAGATGGCAAATGGTGTGGTTTGTTATCTGGTGAATAATGCCGGTTATGCCAAGTTCTGTTCCTACAATGATTTAAGCATTGAGGATTCCTTGAATATGATGGAATTAAATTGCAGTGCGGTTGTGGCGATGGGACTGTTTTGTATCCCGTTTATGGAAAGAGGAAGCCATATTATCAATGTAGCGTCTCAGGCATCGTTTCAGCCACTTCCTTATTTGAATCTTTACAGTGCATCCAAAGCGTTTGTGCGGAATTATTCCAGATCCTTAAATGTGGAACTTCGGGATAAGGGTGTGACAGTAACGGCGGTATGTCCTGGTTGGATGGATACAGCGCTGTATGACCGCGCAACAATCGGGGCGGAAAAAACGATTCAGCAGTTTAGAGGAATGGTAAAGCCGGATAAGGTGGCAGAAAAGGCCCTAAGGGATGCCAGAAAGGGAAAAGATATTTCTGTGTATGGCTGGCGTACAAAAATAAGTCATTTTGTAGCGAAAATATTGCCGCAACGGGCAATGATGAAGTTATGGTTGTGGCAGCAGAAAATGTAAAAAGGGGGAAAATATTATGTTACATGCATCAGAATGCAGAGAAAGAGCAAGAACAACGTTAAACGGACATATGGGAGAGGCGGTTTTAGTCTGTTTCCTGGCAACTTTGTTGGGAGGAAGCGGAGGCGGTTTTTCCAGAGTGGCAGAGACGACGGAAAAAGTGAGCGATAAACTGGGAAATGGAAGTTTGGATTTTTATTGGCTCGGAATGATTATAGGGGTTTTTGCAGCATTTTCCGTGTTTTTTGGAATTTATCGGATTGCCACCTTTATTATAGGCGGTGCGATTGAACTTGGTGTCAACAAATTTTTTATGAAACAGGCCTGTGGACAGAGGGCGGAGCTTAAAGATGAATTTTCCTGCTTTTCCAATTTGGGAAAGGCGCTGGGACTTCGGATTGTTACGGGAATTTTTATCGGACTTTGGTCGCTGCTTTTGGTGGTACCGGGAATCATTGCAGCTTATCGTTATTCCATGGCATTTTATATTATGGCGGAAAATCCTGAGATAGGTGTGATGGAAGCAATAGATCAGTCCAAGGCGATGATGAATGGTCATAAGTGGCGTCTGTTTTGTCTGGATATCAGTTTTATTGGCTGGATGCTTCTTGGCGTTTTGACGTTGGGAATCGGATATTTGTTTTTGACTCCATATATGAGAGCTGCACAGGCACATTTTTATCTGGATTTAAAAACAAATCGAAACAGATAAAAAATGATTGACAAGGATGAATTTCTATACTATAATTTTCAATGTTGCGTGACAAATAAAGTGTTTGTTACGCAGACAAGGGCTTATAGCTCAGCTGGTTAGAGCGCACGCCTGATAAGCGTGAGGTCGGTGGTTCGAGTCCACTTAAGCCCATTGAAAAGAAAATAAAAACGCATAAGATAAAAAAAGAGCAGCCTCTGTAAAAAGAAGCTGTTCTTTTTGTTATGGTTATATTAAAATTTTGCAACGATTTTTTCAATATCATGTTTATGACCGACAATCATCAGGTGATCGTCTTTGGAGAAAACATAATCGGAGCCGGGCAAAAGCTTGATGCCTTCTTTGCTTTTTGTGCCAAGGATATGTACGTTATATTCGGCACGAACATTGACTTGTGTAATGCTTTTGCCAATCCATTGTGGAAGCGGCAGAATCTCGTAAATGGAATATCCGTCGGCAAGCTCAATGTAGTCAAAAACCTCATCTGCGCTGTATTTGACGGCAACCTTTTCGGCAATATCCCGATCGGGGTAGATAACTTCATCGGCACCATTGCGCAGAAGGAATTTTGCGTGAATATCACGGTTGGCTTTGCTGACTACATACTTGGCGCCCATTTCTTTTAACAGACTGGTAATTTCCAGGCTGTTCTGAAAATTGGCACCGATGCAGACAAAGCAGATATCAAAATTTCCGACGCCCAGAGATTGCAACACCTGTTCGTTGGTGCAGTCACCGATTTTTGCGCTGGTTACGATTGGAAGAATATTTTCCATTACTTCTTCCTTGATGTCTACAGCCATAATTTCATTATTTAATTTTGCAAGATTCTTGCAAAGATGTGTACCAAATTTCCCCATTCCAATAATTAAAATTGATTTCAATTTGTAACCTCCTTATCTAGCCTACGTTAATCGGTTCTGCAGGCTGCATAATATGTGATGTCTTCTTGTGGTCAGTGAAGGAGAGGGCGAAGGAAAGACTGCCGACTCTGCCGACGTACATCAAAAAGATGATGATGAGCTTGGAAACGAAATTTAACTTTTGCGTAAGTCCGGCGGTCATACCGACGGTACTGATAGCAGAAGTTACTTCAAACAGGGTATCTGCCAGTGTAAAGCCCTGTAAGCCGCAGATGATTAGTGCTGCTGCGATACCTAAAGAAAGATTTAAGAAGAACACGGTGGAAGCTTTGGATACTGCATCGCTTTCCAGCCGGCGTCCAAAAATATTGCAGCCTTTGGTTCGCGTTAAGGTAGAGCGTAGAGACAAAAGTAGGACAAAAACAGTCGTTACTTTTACACCGCCTGCCGTAGAGCCCGGGCATCCGCCGATAAACATAAGGATTACGGTGAGAAACTTGCCTGCATCTGTGAGAGCACCGGTATCTACCGTGTTAAAACCGGCTGTACGGGGGGTGACGGAGGAAAAAAGGGAACAGATGATTTTGTCCGGTATAGACATACCGGCAAGTACGTTTCCGTTTTCCAGAATGTAAAAAAGTGCGGCTCCGCCAATAACGAGAACGATTGTGGCGGAAAGTACCATTTTGGAATGCAGGGAATACCGTCTGAAATTCAGTTTGTGCACATAAATGTTTTCCCAGACGATAAAACCCAGTCCCCCGATTAAGATCAGGGAAATAAGGGTGAGATTTACAATCCAGTCTCCGGCGTATGCGGTAAAAGAAGAATAGGGAGCGTATCGTCCCATCAAGTCAAAACCTGCATTGCAGAAGGCAGAAATTGAATGGAAGATTCCGTAGTAAATTCCGGTTGAAATGCCCATTTTGGGAATAAAACGGGCAGCGAGAATGACAGCACCGATTCCCTCAAAAATTAAAGTTCCTTTTAATATGTGTTTGGTCAGCTTTACAATGCCGCCGAGCTGTAAAGCATTGACACTGTCTTTTAACTGTCCCCTTGCCTTTAAACCGATTTTTTTGTGGAGAGCAAGAGAAATAACTACGCTAATGGTAATAAAGCCAAGCCCCCCGACCTGAATGAGAGCAAGGATGACAAGCTGTCCAAACAGCGTCCAGTGTGTAAAAGTGTCAGCTAAAATTAATCCTGTGACACAGGTTGCACTGGTGGCGGTAAACAGTGCGGTGATAAAGCCTGTGTTTTCTCCGGTTCTGGTAGAGCATGGAAGCATTAATAAAAGTGCTCCGCCCAGGATTAAGAGAAAAAATCCGAGAGCAATCATTTGAACACCAGAGAGCCGATTTCGAAATTTTGTAAACATGTTATCTCATACCTGATTTCTTTGATAGTATAGTTGTCTTTGGTTATAGGACATCTTATGCAAAAGCAGAAGATGTATTTCTATATTATAGTGATTTTATAATGTATTGTCTATCTGAATTTTTAGAATAAATGGAAAATCTCCGGTTGTGAAAAAATGGGCGATTTAGTATAATAAAAATCGATGAAAAACAGGAGGAGTTAAGTGAATGGGTTCTTTTATATCAGTTATCATTATACTGTTAATTGTTTTTAGCGTAACAAAGAAGAAAAAAAAGCCGGGGAAAGTGGTGAAAGGACAGCCGCGTCCATATCAGCCATATGCAGGAAGGGAAAATTATATGCCGAATCAGCAGGGAGCAGGAAACCCACAGCAGATGGGGAATCCGTCAGGAGGAATTCCGGCTCATATGAAGGATGTTATGAAAAAAACTGTGGTAAACAGGCAGCCCGGATCGAAGGAGACCAGCGGGAATGTGATTCTGGACAGAGTTTTAAAAGAAGAAGCAAGACCGGACAAAAATGAATGGAACGAAGACAATACGGTCAAACTGGATACCATAGGCCTTGGAATGCCGGAGGCAGAATTGAGCCCTTGTATGAAAGAAGTACAGCGATTAATCGTAACAGGGTACACCGTGAAAATGCCGGAGCAACGGGATTTTCTGATGGAAGGACTAAAGCTGTTGGATCAGCATGTAAGTTAAAATAGAAAAGGAAGATGATAAGATGCAGCAAAGACCAAATCCGGGAGAAATTTACCGGCATTTTAAAAATAAATTGTATCAGATAGTAACGATTGCAAAGCATTCGGAAACGGGAGAAGAAATGGTGGTTTATCAGGCGTTGTACGGGGATTTTTCCGTATATGTCCGTCCGCTTTCCATGTTCACGGGAGAAGTAGACTATGAGAAATATCCGGAAGTACAGCAGAAGTATCGTTTTGAAAAAGTGCAGCCGCCGAAAGCTGTCACAGAGAATCAGAATTCCGTGGAGGTCGTAGCAAGTCAGACTGCGGACGAGGCGGATACGCCCGGGGTCAATCCAAAGCTTCTGATGATTTTGGATGCAGATACCTATGAGGAGAAATACAAGCTGTTGACCGAAATGCGCAGCGATATGACGGACCGCCTGATTAATGATTTGTCTGTGGCGCTTGATATTGCAGTGGATGATGGACCAGTGGATCGTCGGTATGATCAGTTGAAATCGGCAATGGCGACACTTTGCAAATATGAAGTAAAACGTTTGCGTTAGCGTTGGCTTAGAGTACTGTTGTGGTATTCGGCAGAGTAGGTTACATCTTCGCCAAACCATTCCGGTGGGATAAAGGCATTTGCCTCATCGATGTTCTCAAACTCAACTTCAGCCAGGGTAAGTGGCGCCAAATCAGCGTCAAAGATGTCTAACTCGATGATATACTTTTCCTGGAACGGAATCTTATAGCGGGTTTTCTGAATTAAAATACCGTCTGATTTTGGCTTTAAATGTTCATAGGCTTCTTTTGTCAGTGGCAGATTATATTCTTCTCTGGCAAGAAGTCCTTTGGACTTGTAGGTCAGAATGTAGTCTTCGTCCTGTCTGCGTATACGAACGACAGGTTCTGTACAGAGGTATCCCTGTTCAATGCGGTGATGCGGGTACTGTTCTAAATCTTTTGGAAGTTCTTTTACTAAAAATTTGCGTTCGATTTCCATGTGTGTCGAATCCTTTCTGCTTTTTTCTGGTATGATAATAAATTACATACAACTATATCCAGTATATCACAGCATGGAAGATGAAAATACAATTTTTCGGAAAAACAGTAAAAACTGAATGGAAGAAGATTTCTTAAAAAACCATTGCAAACTGGTTGTAGATAACCGGAAACTCTATGAGGCATGGGCGGAGGAATATCCTTATCCGACGTTTGGTTCGATTAATATTATTGGTGCAAAGTTTATGGATATGTTGCATGACGGTATTATTACAAATGACCAGATTACTGATATGGGAAGTATCCTCTTAGGAGAAAGTGCAGGAAGCTGCATCTGTGGGATGCACCAGATATGCGTTGAGGAATTTTATTACAGGAAATATGGAAAGAAGTGCTTGAAGACATTAGTCTTTGGGCATTTCTTTTTTTTGCAACTTTTTTATTGACAATATAGTTGATACATGATTAAATATATTTAATTAAATTGATTTAATTAAAAGAATTTAAATATGCAGGAGGGATGATATATGGAAGAACAGTTTGCGCTTCTCGTTAATTTGTTATGGGGAGAATGTATTCAAAATCTGGGCAAAACATTGGGGGAGACCGAACAGAGCAAATTTACAAATAATGATTATTATTATTTATATGTTATTGACTCCTTAGGTCAGCCAAATTTTTCCACAATAGCGGAGACACTCAACCTCACAAAACCGGGAGTTACAGCAATGGTGCGAAAACTGTGCAATATGGGATTGGTGACAAAGAATCAGTCAGAGCAGGATAAAAGGGTGTATTTCGTGTCTCTGACACAAAAAGGAAAAGATATTTTAAATGGCGACAGGGAAGTGTATCGCGGGGTAACAGAAACGATAGCGTCTCTTTGCAAAACAAAAGAGGAGCAGCAGTTTATAGAAAATGTATTGCAGAAGCTGGTTGAAAAAATGGAACAAAAGAAGGAGTAGTGTGAAATGAACAAGAAAAAAATTACAAGGCTTCAAAAGGTGGGGCTGGGAATGATTTTACTTTCCTGTATTTTATATGTGTTGCTGCCGTTTAATATGTGTTTGCCATTTTCAGCATGTATCATCACAGGGGTTTCAGCGATAATGTGGGGCAGCAGTGAAATTTTATTTTATGCAGGAGGGGCAATTCTGGGCAAAAATTTCATGGATGCTTTGAAAAAGAAGGTAAGTTTGAAACGCTTTCTTTGTAATCATATTCATAAGAAGGAGAAAAAGTAATGATTTTTTATTTTAGTGGAACGGGAAATTCACAATATGTAGCCAAAGTGCTTGGAGATGCAACGAAGGAAGCAGTGGTTAACATAACTAGAGATGAGATGGAAAAGGAATTGGAATACAACTTGAAGGAAGGAGAAAATCTTGGGTTTGTATTTCCGATTTACTGGTGGGGCATGCCGGTTCTGGTAGAAGAATTTGTTCGGAAAATGAAAGTAAAACTGGGAGTTGATAATTACATATATGGAGTATCTACTTATGGTCTGCAGCCGCATAACGGGCTTAAGGATTTAGAAAAACTTTTGGTGAAAAAAGGTATGTATTTAGATGCAACATATGAAGTGAAAATGGTGGATAATTATGTGGTAGGTTATGATATCGCAGGAAAAGAAAAGCAGGAAGTGATTTACAGTCAGGCGCGGATAAAAATCGACAGCATTATCCATGATGTAGCAGAGCGACAGCATTCAAAAATAGGAGATATAATTGGGACTACTATTAAGCCCATAGTTCACAGTGTTTATAAACATACAGATCACAGGAAAAAATTTTATGTAACAGAGGACTGTACCGGATGCGGTTATTGTGCGAAAAATTGTCCATGCCAGGCGATTGTGATGGAAAATAATAAACCGGTGTGGAAGGAGAACTGCTCTTTTTGCCTGAAATGTATTCACAGTTGCCCAAAGCAGGCGGTACAGAATGGAAAAGGGACAAAAGAAAGAAGCAGGTATTTGAATCATATGGGCTCTTAGTGGTATAATAGTTCTCAAATCGAGCAGGTTATTGAAGGAGGAAAAAAATGAGCAGATTGGGAATTTTTTTTGCAGATGGCTGTGAAGAAATTGAAGGACTTGCAGTGGTAGATATTATAAGAAGGGCGAAAATGGAGATTACAGCCATTTCTGTCACAGGTAAACCAGAGGTGACTGGTTCACATAATATTTCTTTCCGGACGGATGCGCTTTTTGAGGATGTAGATTTTGATGAATTGGACGGCATTATTTTGCCGGGAGGGATGCCGGGTACCTTAAATCTTGGCGCGCATGCAGGCGTTACGGAACAGGTAAAAGAATTTGCAAAAGCGGGTAAATTAGTCGCTGCAATCTGTGCGGCGCCGAGCGTACTTGGAGCATGTGGTGTTCTGGAGGGAAAGAAGGCGACCTGTCATCCGGGGTTTGAAGAAAAACTGACAGGAGCTGTTACGACAGAGGATAATGTAGTTACAGACGGCAACGTAATCACCAGCCGAGGCATGGGTACGGTCATTGATTTTGGACTTGCCATTGTTTCTTATTTTGGAACGGAGGAACTGGTGGAGGATGTAAAAAAACATCTGGTATACAATCATTAAAAATATGCTGATGCAAAAATTTGCATAATAAGCAAAACTTACCAACATAATTATTTCGGATACGCAGATACTAGAATCAGGATAAGCGATAGGAAAAAAGCTTATCTGAAAATAGATGAAAACGAAGAAAAAATTATGGAGGTAAAAACCATGACAGGATCAAGTAATTCTAACACAAGCAAAATGGCTGTGCCGCAGGCAAAAGAGGCCATGAACCGTTTTAAGCAGGAAGTTGCAAGCGAGATCGGAGTACCGTTGAAAGACGGATACAACGGAGACTTAACTTCCGCACAGGCTGGTTCTATCGGTGGCGAGATGGTCAAGAAGATGATCATGAGACAGGAAGAACAGATGACAACCAAATAAAAATCCGTTTGTTCGGGATGAAAAAAAGATCGCTTTTGAGCGGTCTTTTTTTCTGCGTTTTTCTATAGAAAAAACCCTTTTCATTTTGAGGAGGTTGTGTTATAATGCTTAAATGACTGCAAATAGCGAGATTAGAACGTACATGGATATTTATATATAAGGAGGAAAACAGTAACAATGAGTGTACAGGTAGAAAATTTAGAAAAAAACATGGTGAAACTTACAATTGAAGTTCCAGCAGACAAGGTTGAAGAAGCTTTACAGGCTGCATACATGAAACAGAAAAACAAGATCAGCGTTCCGGGCTTCCGTAAGGGTAAAGTGCCGAGAGCCATGATTGAGAAGATGTATGGACCGGCTATCTTCTATGAAGATGCAGCAAATACCTTAATGCAGGAAAACTATCCGGATGCCGTAAAGGAAAGTGGTGTGGATATCGTTTCCCAGCCTACCGTTGATGTAACACAGATTGAAAAAGGAAAATCTTTCATCTTCACAGCAGAAGTAGCTGTAAGACCGGAAGTTACCTTAGGAAAATACAAAGGTGTAACTGTAACAAAGATTGACACATCCGTAACGGATGAAGAAGTAGATAAAGAAGTAGAGAACGAGAGAAACAAGAATGCAAGAACTGTAACTGTGGAAGACAGACCGGTACAGGTTGGCGATACAGCAATCATCGATTTCGAGGGATTTGTTGACGGCGTTGCATTTGAAGGTGGCAAAGGAGAGAATCATCCGCTTGAGATTGGTTCCCATACTTTTATTGATACTTTCGAGGATCAGCTGGTTGGAAAGAATACAGGAGATGACGTAGATGTAAACGTTACATTCCCGGAAGAATATCAGGCAAAGGATTTGGCAGGAAAGCCGGCATTGTTTAAGGTTAAGATTCATGAAATCAAGACAAAAGAGCTGCCGGAATTAAACGATGAGTTTGCACAGGATGTTTCCGAATTCAATACACTTGCTGAATACAAGGAAGATGTAAAGAAGAGACTGGAAGAAAGAAAAGAAAACGAAGCAAAACGTACTAAAGAGGACGAGGCAGTACAGAAGATTATTGACAAGTCCACAATGGAACTGCCGGATGCTATGATTGATACACAGGTAAGATCCATGATCAACGAATTTGCACAGAGAATGGCAAGCCAGGGATTGACTCTTGACCAGTATATGCAGTTCTCCGGTGTTACCATGGATAAATTACAGGAGCAGGTTCGTCCGGAAGCTATTACACGTATTAAGAGCAGCCTTGTATTAGAGCAGATTGCAAAAGAAGAAAACATCGAAATTTCTGATGACGAAGTTATGGCAGAAGTAGAAAAGATGGCAAAGGCTTACGGCATGGAAGCTGATAAGTTAAAAGAATACATGGGCGAGGAAGAAAAAGAAAGCATGAAGCGTGATCTGGCAATCCAGAAAGCGGTTGATATTATCATGGAAAATGTAAAAGAACGCGCGAAAGCTAAGACAAAGAAAGAAAAAGAAGCAGAAGAAGCAAAAGAAGATTAATCGGGATAAGCGCCCAAAAATCAGATTGGAGGAAGGACTATGAGTTTAGTACCTTATGTCATTGAACAGACGAGCAGAGGAGAGCGGAATTACGATATCTACTCCAGATTATTGAAAGACAGGATTATTTTCCTGGGAGAAGAAGTAAATGAGACGACAGCAAGCCTTGTGGTTGCGCAGTTATTGTTCTTAGAGTCCGAGGATCCGGGAAAGGATATCCAGTTATACATCAATTCTCCTGGCGGAATGGTTACGGCAGGACTTGCAATTTATGATACGATGCAGTATATAAAATGTGATGTATCCACCATCTGTCTCGGGCTTGCAGCAAGCATGGGCGCATTCCTTTTAGCCGGAGGGGCAAAGGGTAAACGTTTTGCGCTTCCGAATGCGGAGATTATGATTCATCAGCCGTCCGGTGGAGCAAAAGGTCAGGCAACTGAAATTGAAATCGCAGCAGAGAACATTTTAAAGACCAAAAAGAGATTGAATGAAATTCTGGCGGCAAATACAGGAAAGCCATATGAAATCATATGTGCAGATACTGAGAGAGACCATTATCTTTCTGCAGAAGAAGCGAAAGAGTATGGTCTGATTGATGATATAATTACAAGCAGATAGAGAAAAATTTTATGGGGACAGTACGTTTTATAGCACTGTCCCTGTTGCTTTCTGATGGAAAATCAGATAAGATGTAGTTGAAGATTATAGATAAACGGGGTGATAGAATGGCAGGCAGAAATAACGACGAAAAAATCAGATGCTCTTTTTGCGGAAAAAGCCAGGATCAGGTGCGCAAGCTGATTGCAGGACCGAACGGAGCTTATATCTGTGATGAGTGTGTAGACATCTGTTCAGAAATTATAGAAGAAGAATTGGATGAAAATGATGAGCAGGAAGTGATGGACGTTCAGGAGATTAACCTGATTAAGCCGGAGGAGATGAAGGCTTTCCTGGATGAATATGTCATTGGTCAGGAGCAGGCCAAGAAAGTCCTTTCTGTTGCAGTATATAATCATTATAAGAGAATTACATCGGAGCTGGATGACAGTGTGGAGTTGCAAAAGAGCAATATTTTAATGCTTGGGCCGACGGGTTCCGGTAAGACACTGCTGGCGCAGACACTTGCCAGGGTATTAAATGTACCGTTTGCTATTGCGGATGCGACAACACTGACCGAGGCCGGTTATGTGGGAGAGGATGTGGAGAATATCCTTTTAAAACTGATACAGGCTGCAGATTATGACATTGAACGTGCCCAGTGCGGGATTATTTATATTGATGAGATCGATAAAATCACCAAGAAGTCTGAAAATGTTTCTATTACAAGAGATGTTTCCGGCGAGGGTGTACAGCAGGCGCTGCTTAAAATCTTAGAGGGCACGATAGCTTCTGTACCGCCGCAGGGAGGCAGAAAGCATCCGCAACAGGAGTTGATTCAGATCGATACAACGAATATCCTGTTTATCTGCGGAGGAGCTTTTGATGGCCTGGATAAGATTATTGAGAGCCGTATGGATGAAAAGACCATCGGATTTAATGGAATTCTTTCTGATAAAGAGGAAAAAAATGTGGGTGAACTGTTTAAAAAGGCTTTGCCGCAGGATTTCATGAAGTTTGGTCTGATTCCGGAGTTTGTAGGCCGTGTACCGGTTACAGTATCTTTGGATTTGCTGGATAAGGATGCTATGGTGCGCATTCTTACAGAACCAAAGAATTCTCTGGTAAAACAGTATAAGAAGCTCTTTGAGTTGGACGGTGTGGAACTGGAATTCAATCAGGATGCCATTGAGGCGATTGCAGAAAAGACTATGGAGCGAAAGACCGGAGCCAGAGGTCTTCGGGCAATCATGGAGGAGACCATGATGGATTTGATGTATAAAATACCTTCTGATGAGAGTATTGCAAAATGTACCATTACAAAAGAAACGGTGATGGGGCATGCACCAGCGCTTCTTACCTGCACAGGGGAAGAAAAGAGCGCATAAAACTCGAATATTAGGATAAAGGATAATAAACTGCCTGGACTCCAGGCAGTTTATCGTTTCTAAATGCAAAATTGAGAGGAAGATTATTTTGAGTGAATTGATAAAGAAAATTCCGGCGGTCGCATTGCGGGGAATGACGATTCTTCCAGGAATGATTGCCCATTTTGATGTGAGCAGGGAGCGTTCTATCCATGCGATTGAACAGGCAATGCTGGATGAAGAACAGATTTTTCTGGTAACGCAGAAAAATCCGGAGGAAGATGAACCGGAAACAGATGATTTATATAAAATTGGGATTATTGCATCCATAAAGCAGGTAATCAAGATGCAGAACAACATTGTCCGTGTGCTGGTAGAGGGAATCAGGCGGGCAGAGCTGCATGAACTTTACACGGAGGATACCTGTCTACAGGCAGAAATCATCATCTTTGAGCCAGAGGAGGACTTATCCGAAGGCGCCAAGGAAGCGATGCTACGGGGCGTGCAGGAGACTTTTTCCAAGTACTGTATGGCGAATCAGAAGATGGGAAAAGAGTTTTTAAAGCAGGTGCAGGAAGCAACGGATTTAGAAAAGCTTATGGATCAGATTTGTAATAACCTTCCGGTTCGTTTTGAACAAAAACAAAAAATGCTGGAGGCAGTCACGCTGACAGAGCGTTATGAAGTTTTAGTGACGCTTTTGCTTCATGAAATAGAGATTATTGATTTGAAGAACGAGTTTCAAAGGAAAGTCAAGGAACATGTGGACAAGAATCAGAAGGAATATCTGCTTCGGGAACAGATGAAGGTCATCCGGGAGGAACTGGGTGAGGAAAACACGGAATCGGATGCTGACCGCTTTATGGAGGAATTAAAAAAATTAAAGGCGGATGCAGATACAAAGGAGCGGATTAAAAAAGAAATTCAGAGATTTAAAAATATAAGCTCTAATTCTTCGGAGAGCGCCGTGGCGAGAGGTTATATCGAGACGTTGCTGGAACTGCCGTGGAATAAGGCGTCCAAAGATAATAAAAATTTAAAGAATGCAGAGAAGATTTTGAATGAAGACCACTATGGGCTTAAGAAGGTCAAAGAGCGTATGTTGGAATTTCTGGCAGTGCGTAACCTGACTAAGAAAGGGGAAAGCCCGATTATTTGTCTTGTCGGACCGCCGGGAACCGGAAAGACCAGTATTGCCCGGTCGGTGGCAAAGGCATTAAATAAGGAGTATGTGCGCATTTCTTTAGGTGGCGTCCGGGATGAAGCAGAGATTCGCGGACATCGGAGAACCTATGTGGGAGCCATGCCGGGACGTATTGTTACCGGGCTTCGCAGTGCCGGGGTAAAAAATCCACTGATGCTTTTGGATGAGATTGATAAGGTAAGTAGTGACTATAAGGGGGATACTTCGTCTGCATTGCTTGAGGTCCTGGATTCAGAGCAGAACTGTCGATTTAGGGATCACTATGTGGAAATTCCTATTGATTTATCTGAGGTATTGTTTATCGCTACGGCAAATTCCGTACAGGATATTCCAAGACCATTACTTGACCGTATGGAATTAATCGAAGTGTCCAGCTATACAGAAAATGAAAAAGAACATATAGCAAAAGAACATCTATTAAAGAAGCAGATTGAGCGGAATGGTTTAAAGGAAACAGAACTTTCCATTAGTGATGCTGCGATGAAACAGATTATTCATGGATATACCAGGGAGGCTGGGGTGCGCAACCTGGAGCGTAAGCTTGGAGAAATCTGCAGAAAAGCAGCCAGAGAAATTTACGAGGGAAAGAAGAAATCCGTAAAAATTACCGGACAAAATCTGGAAAAGTATCTGGGAAAAGAAAAGTATACCTATGATTTAAAGAATGAAACAGATGAGATTGGTATTGTCCGGGGGCTTGCGTGGACAAGTGTTGGCGGGGATACATTAGAAATCGAAGTAAATATCATGCCGGGCAAGGGTGAGTTTAAACTAACCGGACAGCTTGGTGATGTTATGAAGGAATCTGCCCAGGCGGGAATCAGTTACATCCGTTCCGTCAGCGAAGATTATGGCATAAAAAAAGACTTTTTTACAGAGCATGATATTCACATCCATATTCCGGAGGGCGCTGTGCCAAAGGATGGTCCTTCTGCGGGAATTACGATGGCAACAGCAATGCTTTCTGCCATCATTAAAAAGCCGATAAGGGCGGATGTTGCAATGACGGGAGAAATTACGTTACGGGGCAGAGTACTTCCTATTGGTGGTTTAAAGGAAAAGATTCTGGCGGCGAAAAATGCCGGAATCGTGACAGTCTGTGTCCCGAAGAAAAATGAAAAAGATATTGCAGAGATTTCAGAGGAAATAAAAAAGGGACTGGAAATTGTCTATGTAGAAAATATGCAGGATGTACTTGACGTGGCTTTTGTAAAATAGAAAGGAAAACTATGGTTATCAAAAATGTAGAATTAGAGATTGTCTGCGGTGTAACGAGCAAAATTCCGGACACTGATTTGCCGGAGGTCGCTTTTGCAGGAAAATCCAATGTAGGGAAGTCTTCGCTGATTAATGGGCTGATGAACCGGAAATCTTTGGCACGGACATCTTCTCAGCCGGGAAAAACACAGACGATCAATTTTTATAATATAAATAGTCTGATGTATTTGGTGGATTTGCCGGGATATGGCTATGCCAAGGTATCGGAGGCGGAGAAAAAGAAATGGGGAAAAATGATTGAAAATTATCTTCATACCTCAAAGCAGTTAAAGGCAGTCTTTCTTTTGATTGATATCCGCCATGAACCGTCGGCGAATGACAAGATGATGTATGAGTGGATCGTGTATCAGGGCTATGACCCGATTATTGTTGCAACAAAGCTGGATAAAATAAAGCGAAGCCAGATTCAGAAATCGGTGAAAATGGTAAAAGAAGGATTAAATGTCAAGCCTGGAACGAAGGTAATCCCGTTTTCTGCAGTAACGAAGCAGGGCAGGGAAGAAATCTGGGAACTGATGGATGAATTAATCGGCTATGAACCGGAGCAGAAATAGACGTTATGAAGAATAAATATGTATTTGTCACAGTCATGCTGGCAGTCCTGTTATTTTTGAGTGTCGGACTGACCAAAATTTATGTAAACCATGAGGAAGAAAACAAATCTGAGGAATATACGGTGGTCACCTCTTTTTATCCGATGTATATTGCAGCATTAAACATAGTAGGTGATTGCGAAAATGTAAAGCTTGAAAACTTAAGTGAGCCACAGACAGGGTGTCTGCATGATTATCAGCTCACTCCGGCGGATATGCAGCTTTTATCAACGGCGGACGCCTTTGTCATAAACGGTGGGGGAATCGAGAGCTTTCTTGGAGAGGTAGCTGAGCAGTACCCGGACCTCAAGATTATTGACGCCAGTGAAAGGGTGGACTTACTTGAAGATAATGCTCACGCATGGATGAGTATTACGGATTACATGGTGCAGATAGAAACCATTACCGAGGGACTTTCGGAACTGGATGCGGAGGATGCAGGGACCTTTTTGGCAAATGCGGAAAGCTATCTGAATAAGTTGCAGGGCTTGAAGGCGCAGGCTGATGAGGTAAAACAGTTTACGGAAGGACAGAATGTCGTTATTTTTCACGAGGCTTATGAATATGTGGCGGAGGAATATGGCATGAACGTCTCCTATGGGATGGATTTAGACGAGGAACGTCAGGTCAGTGCCGGAGAGGTGGCGGAAGTAGTCCGTCAGGTGAAAGAAGGCGGTGTGAAAGTTATTCTTGCGGAGGAACTCTACGGGAAAGATATGGGTGATACGGTGGAGAGTGAGACAGATGCGAAGGTTTG
Organism: uncultured Lachnospiraceae bacterium; assembly: GCA_945868305.1. Classification (GTDB taxonomy): domain Bacteria; phylum Bacillota; class Clostridia; order Lachnospirales; family Lachnospiraceae; genus Roseburia_D. The sequence goes on from CAMBKU010000045.1 coordinate 15,891, forward strand.
TTATCTGGATGCCTTGGTGCGAGGGGAATATGAAGCTGACAGCTACCTGAATGCCATGCAGAATAATATTACCCTGTTAAAGGAGGCGTTTGCGGATGAGAAAGATTATTGAACCATGTGGACTTCATTGTATAAAGGTGAATCATCTGGGTGTTACAATGGGAGAGCAGGTGATTTTGGAGGACATTAATCTCCATATCCATTGTGGAACACTGACGGCAATCATCGGAAAAAATGGTGCAGGAAAATCTACCTTAATCAAAGCAATGCTTGATGATATACCCCATGAGGGAAATATTGAATTTAAGGACAGGGAAGACGGGAAAATTCAGAAATTAAGAATCGGTTATGTTCCGCAGAGTATGAATATCGAGAAAAACACGCCAATCAGCGTTTACGATATGATTGCCAGCTACCAGTCCAACTTTCCGGTGTTCTTTCGCAAAAAACGAAAACTTTATGAAGAAATAAAAGAAAGCCTTAAGGTATTCGAGGCAGATTACCTGATAGACAAACAGGTCTGTAACCTCTCAGGTGGAGAATTACAGCGGGTGCTGCTTTCCATGGCGATTATGGATGAGCCGAATCTCCTGCTCTTGGATGAGCCGGTATCAGGCATTGACCAAAACGGGATGGAACTGTTTTATAAGACGATTGATTATTTAAAGAAGCATTTTGATCTGGCGACGCTTCTTATTTCCCATGATTTGGATTATGTGGCGAAATATGCGGACAAGGTGATTTTACTGGATCAAAAGATATTAAAACAGGGAAGTGTGAAAGAGGTTTATCAGTCGAAAGAGTTTAGAGAGGTGTTTGGGCAGGAGGTGACGGTATGACAGAGTTTTTTACAGCCTGGTGGCAGTATGGATTTATGCGCAATGCCTTTTTGGCGGTCATGATCATTACGCCGTTGTTTGGTCTGCTCGGCACGATGATTGTAAACCGGAAAATGGCATTTTTTTCAGATGCGCTGGGACATTCGGCACTTACCGGAATTGCAGTGGGAGTGGTGCTCGGTGTGACGGATACCAATCTGTCGATGGTGGTTTTTGCGGTCATTTTTGCGCTGTTGCTTAATAAAATCAGCAGTAAAAGTACAGCATCCACGGATACGATTATTTCGGTATTTTCCTCCTGCTCGGTGGCAGTGGGTTTGGCAATACTCTCAAAAGGCGGAAATTTTAGTAAGTATTCCAGTCTTCTGGTTGGTGATATTTTAAGTATCACCCGTCGGGAAATTGTGTATCTGATTGTTATTTTTGCAGTCACGTTGATTTTCTGGGCGGTTGCATTTAACAAGTTGAATGCGGTCAGTATGCACCGGACACTGGCAAGAAGTCGACATATTCCGGCAGCGCTGTTGGAGAACCTGTTTGCGGTTCTGATTGCGTTAATAGTTATGTTGTCAATCAAATGGGTAGGAATTTTGATCATCAATGCGCTTCTCATTCTTCCGGCAGCCAGCAGTCGGAACCTTGCGGTCAACATGCGTGAATATCATTTCTTCTCGATTCTTTTTTCCATGTTTTCCGGGATTCTGGGATTGATTATCTCGTATTTTACGAATGTGGCGACAGGACCAATGATCATTATTGTCGCATCGGTGATCTATTTTGTTACTTTTGCTTATCAGAAAGCGATGCATGGGAATTAAAAGGAGTGTGAGGATGAAAAGATTTATGAAAGTACTTGGGATAATAGTTGTCATTTGCGTTATGTTCTTACTGCTTTGTTATGTAAACCATAGGACGCAGTCAAAAAAGGAGGAAGAACTGTTAAAACCTTTGGGAAAAATGGTTCAGGTGAATCAAAACCAAATGAGCGTTTATACAGAAGGAGAAGGAGACAAAACTCTGGTGTTTTTGTCTGGTGGAGGCACATGTTCCCCAATTTTAGATTTTAAGTCATTATATTCACTGTTAAGCGATGAGTATAGAATAGTAGTTGTGGAGAAATTTGGATATGGTTTTAGCGAGATTGTCGATGAAGAAAGAGATATTGATACTATTTTGGCGGAGACAAGAACCGCTTTACAGATGGCAGGCATAGAGGGACCGTATGTTTTATGCCCTCATTCTATGTCCGGAATAGAAGCCTTATATTGGGCGCAGAAGTATCCAGACGAGGTTTCTGCTATAATCGGATTGGATATGGCTGTTCCGGAAGCATATGAAAATTATAAGATAAATATGGCTGGTATAAAATTAGGCCAGTTTGCCGCAAAACTGGGCATTACAAGACTGATTCCGGGAATTGCAGAAAGTGATGCGATAAAATACGGTACACTTTCTGATGAAGAAAAAGAAATATACAAGGCTGTTTTTTTTAGCAGAACTGCCACGGAAACCATGATAGATGAAGTTACTTATATAAAGGAAAATGCCAAAATTGTCTCAGAGGGGAAAATACCTGGTGTCCCTGTTTTGATGTTTTGTTCCAATGGCAGCGGAACAGGATGGGATGAAGAGACCTGGCGCAATGTACAGCGAAATTATGCTGATAATTGCAAGAATGCGGAAATTATCGAATTGAATTGCAGCCACTATGTTCATGATTATGAATATGAAAGTATCGCAGACGAAATGAAAAAATTTCTACAGAAATAGCTGCGGTTATTCTGGCTCGGTGGAGTCATTGGTTTTTCGTTTTGCCTTGGGCTTAAACTCGTTGGCATCTTTTAAAAAGCTACCCCGGACGATGGCATCGTCTCCGTATTTTTGGCGAATGGAATCTACAGCAGCATCTAAGCGGCGCAGGCGTTCTTCACCGGTTCTGGTATTTTGGACAGGCTCCGGTGTGTAAGCTTCACCGGACAGAGGAGCCAAAGATGCCGGGGAAAAAGCAGCATTGGAAGCAGTAGAAGAAACGTCATCCCCGGAGATGGCGTTACCAGTAAAATCAAAAATACTCATCTGAATCGGCGTATCGTCGGGCAGCAGTTTTCCGGTACGGACACCTAAGAGGCGGATTGGCTTGCCGTTCCACAGTTCGTGGAATAAAAGACAGGCAGTCTCATAAATCGTATTCGTAGTGTTGGTCGGTGTAAAAAAGGGCATCTGATGCGAAAATGAGGAGAAATCATGGTATTTGATTTCTACGGTGACCGACTGGGCAATCTGTCCGCCCTTCCTGAGACGTTCTGAGACCGTCTCGGACAGGCTCAAGAGAACGCGCTTTGCCTCATCTTCCGTTTCGGCATCTTTTCGTAATGTCACAGAGTTGCCGACACATTTCAATTCATGCTCTGCAGAGTCTACAATAGAGTGATCAATGCCATTGGCGTATTCCCACATTTGTATGCCGTGGCTTTTAAATTCCCTTTTTAAAAATTCTACATCGGTATGTGCAAGGTCGCCGATGGTTCGGATGCCAAAGCTTTTTAGGCGGTTCGCACTGGAATGGCCTACCATATATAAATCATCCACGGATAAAGGCCACATTTTGGTTGGAATCTCGTCGAAAAATAAGGTATGGATGCGGTCAGGCTTTTTAAAATCGCTCGCCATTTTTGCCAGAAGTTTATTTGGAGCGATGCCGATATTTACTGTAAAATGAAATCTGGATTTAATATCTTCTTTAATCAGCGTGGCAGCAGCAATCGGGGATTCATATAGGCCGGAAATTGGTGTGAAGTCTAAAAAGCATTCGTCAATGGAAAGCTGTTCAATATCCGGTGTATAGGTATGAAGCAGATCCATCATTTTGTTGCTGTATTCTTTGTAAAGGGAATGGTTTGGTGCCTGCATCGTGAGAAAAGGGCATTTTTTTAAGGCGGAAACAACCGGCTCTCCGGTATGGATGCCAAAAGCCTTTGCGGCTTCGGACTTTGCCAAAACAATGCCGTGCCGGTTCTTCTTATCTCCGCCGATGATAGCCGGAATCGTTCTTAAGTCTATGCCATTGCCATCCTTATTTTCCAGATTGTCTACGGACGTCCAGCTTAAAAAAGCGGAATTGACGTCGATATGAAAAATTACCGAATCCATAGGTATTTTCCTTTCCCGTTTTTTATTTTGGTAATTTCGAAAATATAGAAGTTTCGCAATTACCTATTTTTTATTGTAACATAATTTTTATAGAATGTGAACGTATGTTTGCAAAAATCGATTGAAATAATTTGCATTTTATTGTATAGTATTGGATAGGATAAGTGGAACACTGCGTTTTACAGGAAGTGATGATATGAAATTTAAGAGGATTGATACGGAGACTGTGCGCTGCATGATCTCTGAGAGTGAATTAAATGAAAACGGTCTGGAACTGGATGACTTTTTGAATAACAAGGGGAAGACTGAAGATTTCCTCAAGAAAATTATCTCTATGGCGCAACAGGAAGTGGATTATAAGGTGCAGGGCGGACCGATTTCCATTCAGGTAGCGGTACTGGATAATCACACACTGGTTTTGACCCTGTCAGAAAAACAGGAGCAGGATATCATGGAGATGATAAAAAATTTAAGGTCGGCGGTGGAAGTTCTGGCGGATGTGACGAAACAGGGAGCAGATGTCTTAGAGGAAACCATCCAAAAGAAAAAAAGCTTGGAGAAAGAAACGGCGGATGCGGGCAGTATTCCGCTGGAAAAGAGGCTGGACCGCGATGTTTATGAATTGGAATTTTATTCGTTAGATGATTTTATTCATTATTGTGACAGTATATTTTTGGATTTTCCAGTGGAAAATTGCCTGTATAAGTTAGAAAGTAATGGCTGCTATTATCTTATACTGACCAAAGAGCCGATGACGGATAATCAGTTATGTAAACTACTTGGAGCATCGTTGGATTTCACCAGAGGAATTTATTCTGATGGCAGGATGAAGGCGTTTCTGGAGGAGCATGGAGTCTGCATTTTACCCGAAGAAGCAATACAGCATATTAAGGAAATGGATGTAAAGGAGAAAAAGGATGAAGCAGAATACACCGCAGGATAAGGCATCTTTTGAAAAATTTTTTGAGGAAAATTATATTCCGGTGGAATATGCCACAGTAAAAAATGATTTCGAGGAAGTGGCAGCAGAATATGGACGGGATTTGTTTACGGAGGAGTATCAGGCGAAGGGCAGGGTGAAGAAGGAGAATTACATCCTGTACATGACAAATGATGCTTACTGTGCTTTTGAGGAAATTGTGGAAAATGCGGTAGAGGCTCTCAATCAGGATATTGCAGATGTTGTTTTGGAAATCGGAAATGACCTGGATTTCGATAATAGTGTAACAGAAATTTATTTCGACAACATGGAAAAATTGGTGAAGCGCTTTTTGGATTGTCTTTATGATGACGTGCTTGCTTATATGTAAGAGA
>CAMBKU010000046.1 GCA_945868305.1 uncultured Lachnospiraceae bacterium
ATTTAATTTCGGAAGTAGAAGCAAAATCAGAATTAACGAGTGTGTTAAAGGAAGGTCTTTCTTCCAGTTCACCGGCATCTTCTAAGATGGAAAGGAGCAAGTCGAAGCTTTCTTCGGAAAAGACAAGGTCGCCTTTCCAAGTGTCCTGTTCGTAGTAGCGTGATATGATGGTAGTCAGTGTATCAGGATCCGTGTCTTTAAACTGTGGCTGTATTGTTTCCGCAATCTGCTCCGGTTTGTGGGAGGAGACATAATCCATGCCTTTTTGCAGCGCATTGGTAAAGGATTGCACGGTTTTTTTGTTTTTATCGAGATAACTCTGTTTTGCGGAAAAGGCGGTATAGGGAACATAACCGGAATCCACGCCAAGGGAAGCGATGACATAGCCTGCCCCTTCCTTTTCCAATGCTGTGGCACTAGGCTCAAATTCAACGGTGAAATCTCCAGTGCCACCGGAAAATGCTGCTGCGGTGGAACCAAAATCAATATTCTGGTTGATCGTAAGATCGGTGGAAGGATCGATACCGTTTTGTTTTAAGACATATTCAAAGACCATTTCTGGCATGCCGCCTTTCCGTCCGCCGAGTACGTTTTTTCCTTTGATGTCATTCCAGGAGAAATTTTTTGTGGGTGTTCTTCCTACAAGAAAGTTTCCGGCACGTTGGGTAAGCTGTGCAAAGTTTACGACAGTGTCAGAAGCCCCCTCACTATTGGCATAAACGGTGGTTTCCGGTCCCATAAATCCGATGTCTGCTTCGCCGGAGAGAACGGCAGTCATGGTCTTGTCGGCACCAAAACCGGTTACCAGGGTCAGGTCGATTCCTTCATCCTCGAAATATCCGTTTTCAATGGCAACATATAAGGGGGCGTAGAAAACGGAATGAGCCACTTCATTTAAAGTAACAGGGGTAAGAGATGTTTTTTCTTTTTTGGTGTCCCTGGCACATCCGCATACTGGAAAACAGCCAAAGAGCAAAAGAAGACTAAGAAAGAACCCAAGGAAACGTTTTTTTATCATAAAAAAATATCCTCATAATTTTTGTTACATTTTATGAATATGAAAAAAAAGTGTGAAAGGACATGTAAAAAGAGTGTTTACTTTCATACTTTAATATGTTAAAATCAAGACGAACGAGGCAGAAAATATTTTCTGCTTTTTTCCGAAAAAGAGGATGAAAATGAGAAAGGAAGAATAGCATATGAGCAAAAAAATCAGGACAGAAGCGGTGGATCATTTGTTTGATGCAATTTTGACTCTTGAGAATAAAGAAGAATGCTATACGTTTTTTGAGGATGTATGTACGGTAAATGAACTGCTTTCTTTATCACAGCGGTACGAGGTCGCACGAATGTTGCGTGCACAGAAAACGTATCTTGATATAGCAGAAAAGACCGGTGCTTCCACGGCGACTATCAGCCGTGTGAACCGTTCCCTGAATTACGGAAATGACGGCTATGATATGGTTTTTGCCCGGACAAAAATAAATGAAGAATAAAAAAAGCGGACTGCATATCATTATTATGATGCAGTCCTTTTTTGGCTCTATTTTTCATGAGATTCTTTTTTGTTTTTTTCTTTTTTGTCTGCTTTTTCTTTTGGATTTTCCTTTGGAAGTTCATCGATGATTTTTTCAATCAACATTTTTTTCACGAACACATCAAAGCTCAGCACGCAGATAAAGGAAAATGTGTGTAAAAATTCCTTGTCTTCTTCCGGTGCATCCTTAAAGGTATCGAAACTTACATTAAAAATCCTTGTAATATCCTTAGCGAGATGTGCGACCTCATCGTTTTCCAGGCTGAATACCTCGGAATAGATATCTGTAAGACTTAAATCGGAATCCGAAGCAAAATATTTTTCCGTGATTGGATTTAAAATATGCTGCAAATCACTGATACTTAAAATATTTTTAAAATAGTAAATAAAAATCAGCGTCAGGACATGTTCCTTTGTGTATTTCTTTTTTACCGGAGGCGGTAAAAGATTGTTTTTTGCATAATTATTGATCATGGTTTTGGTTAAGACCTTGTCATCCGGGTAGCGTTTGGATGAAGCGAGCTGGGAATCCATAAAGGTAGTAACCTGATCCATATATAAATCAATGTTCGGAAGATCTTCCGGTTTTACATAGTCGATTCTTGATAAACTGGCCAGAATGCTATTTAAGAAATCTTTTGTATCTATCGTCATATGATTCACCTCACAGCTTATTATATAGTATTAAAAACCATATGACAAGATATAAATATTTTGGTTTGACAAAAAAACCCCTGCATGATAGGGTTATCTGAGGAATAAATTGCAGCAAGGAAGGAATTAAAATGATGTACGAAGGGATGAACGAGAAACAGCAGGAAGCGGTACTGCATACCGAGGGACCACTTTTGATACTGGCGGGGGCGGGAAGCGGAAAAACGAGAGTTTTAACCCACAGAACCGCATATTTAATAGAAGAAAAAGGAGTCAATCCATATAATATCATGGCAATTACCTTTACGAATAAGGCTGCCGGGGAGATGCGGGAGCGTATTGATGAGTTGGTGGGATACGGTTCGGAGAGTATCTGGGTTTCTACGTTCCATTCCACCTGTGTGCGTATCCTGCGCCGTTACATAGATCGCATCGGTTTTTCTACAAATTTTACAATCTATGATGCGGATGACCAGAAAACGCTTATGAAGGATATCTGTAAGCGTTTACAGATTGATACAAAGATCTATAAAGAAAGAATGTTTTTAAATGTTATTTCCCATGCAAAGGACGAGCTGATTGACCCGATTACATTTTCACTGCAGGCACAGGGGGATTATACAAAGCAGAAGCAGGCAGCAGTTTATCAGGAATATCAGGCGGCGCTTCGGAATAATAATGCATTGGATTTTGATGATTTGATTGTAAAGACCGTGGAGCTTTTTAAGACGGATGCAGAGGTGCTTGACTATTATAATGAAAAGTTCCGCTATATTATGGTGGATGAGTATCAGGACACGAATACGGCACAGTTCGAATTGATTCGGCTTTTGGCACGAAAGTACCATAATCTTTGTGTGGTAGGAGATGATGATCAGTCTATCTATAAATTCCGGGGAGCCAATATCCACAATATTCTGAATTTTGAGAAGGAATTTCCGGATGCTGCAGTCATTAAGCTGGAGCAGAATTACCGTTCTACAGGAAATATCCTGAATGCTGCAAACGGCGTGATAAAAAATAATGTGGGACGGAAAGAAAAAGAGCTTTGGACCGAAAATCCGGTAGGCGAAAAAATCGATTTTAAACAGTTTGATACGGCATATGAGGAGGCAGATTATGTTGCCTCGAATATTGAAAAAAAGGTGAGAGAGGGACAGTACCGTTACCGTGACTGTGCCGTACTTTACCGTACCAATGCCCAGTCCAGGCTTTTCGAGGAACGATTTATTGTTTCCAATATTCCATATAAAATTGTGGGCGGCGTGAACTTTTATGCGAGAAAGGAAATCAAGGATCTGCTTGCTTATTTGAAGACTATTGATAATGCGCAGGATGATTTGGCGGTGCGCCGTATTATCAATGTGCCGAAACGGGGTATTGGGGCAACAACGTTAAATCGTGTGCAGGATTTTGCCTATGAAAAGGAAGTAAGCTTTTATACGGCGCTTAAGATGGCGGATGATATTCCATCCCTTGGAAGGAGTGCCTCTAAGATAAAGCCCTTTGTGACCTTTATTCAGGCGATGCGCAGTAAACTGGAGTTTTTTACGGTATCTCAATTACTTCAGGACATTATCGAGGAAACTGGCTATGTCAGGGAACTGGAGGCAGAAGATACCGAAGAAGCAAAAGCCAGAATAGAAAATATCGACGAACTTTTAACAAAGGTTGTAACTTATGAGGAAAGCGAAGAAAATCCGACTTTAAGCGGATTCCTGGAGGAAGTGGCGTTGGTGGCGGATATAGATTCGCTGGAGGATGACAGTGATTATGTGGTGCTTATGACACTTCATAGTGCCAAGGGACTGGAGTTTCCGCAGGTTTATCTGGCGGGAATGGAGGATGGTCTGTTTCCGAGTTATATGTCTATTGCATCAGATAATCCAACGGAAGAAATCGAAGAAGAACGAAGGCTCTGCTATGTAGGAATTACCCGGGCGAAGGAAAATCTTTCTGTGACCTGTGCCCGATCCAGAATGATTCGGGGAGAGACGCAGTATAACCGGGTATCCCGTTTTGTAAGAGAGATTCCGTCGGAACTTCTGACAGGTGAGGTACAAAAAGAACGGCGGATGGAAGGAAGCGGAGCAGAAAGCCGAAGGATGGAATTTGCCAAGGCAAAAAGTGCTTTTAAGGCAAAGCCGATGGCATTGCAGCAGACAACGGCGCCGGTGAAATCATTTGCCAGTGCATCTACCGGAAAAATTACATTGGATTATCAGGTGGGAGATATGGTAAAACATATGAAATTTGGAGAAGGTGTCGTAAAACAGATTGTGGAAGGTGGCAGGGATTATGAAGTGACTGTGGACTTTAAGACAGCCGGTGTAAAGAAAATGTTTGCTGCTTTTGCAAAGCTGAAAAAGATATAAAAAAAATGTTAAATATGTAATTTTTTATAGGCGTAATGGAAAAGATATGTTATAATTACTGTATATTTAATAGTAATATTAACCAATTAGATAAAAAATTAAAATAGAAGGAGCGGGAACTATGAATAAGATGGATGAATTAAAAGAGTTGTTGAATGTAAATGTTGCCAAAGTAAATGAGCTTCTGAATAAGAAGGAAGCAGAAGAAGAAAAGAAAAAATCAAAGACACTCTGCATCTTTGCAGTAATCGGTGTAATTGCCGCAATCGCAGCAGTAGCTTATGGAATTTACCGTTTCTTTGCACCGGATTATCTGGATGACTTTGAGGATGATTTTGAAGATGAACTGGAAGATGATTTCTTTGATGACGATGATGATGATGTGACAGAGGATTAATCGGATTTTGGTTCAAAAAGAAAAGTATAAATGGCACCGGGATATTTCCTGGTGCCGTTTTTTGGAGATAATATGAAAAGGGATAGACAGGAAAAAAAAGAAAAAAAGCATGGTTCCTATTTTAGTGAACGCGATATTAAGTGGGACAGACTTGACAATACGGCAAATCTTTTTCCAGTGATTGCAGGAGAGGATATGACGAATGTTTACCGAATCAGCGTTACTTTAAAGGAGGAAATTAATCCACAGAAGCTACAGGAGGCTTTGGATATTACGCTACCGAAATTCAGCGGATTTAATGTCCGGCTGAGACAGGGCGTGTTCTGGTACTATTTTGAGGAGAACGGTAAACGTGCACCCCGTGTGCGCAGGGAAGATGATTATCCCTGCCGTTTTATTGTGCAGAATAAAAATCGCAGTTATATGTTTCGTGTGACCTATTACCATTGCAGAATCAATCTTGAAGTATTTCATGTTCTGACAGATGGAATGGGTGGAATCAACTTTATTAAGGAATTGACGTACCAGTATCTGCGTCTGGTTCACCCGGAACTGAAAAAGAAGATGGGTGATACTTTAAGCAGTGAAACTTCACTGAATCGGGAAGACAGTTTTTTAAAAAATTATAAAAAAAGTCATGCGAAGGGCTATAAGAGTGAGAAGGCGCATCTGATTAAGGGCGAAAAATTAAAAAAAGGTGAATTTGGGGTAATACACGGGCTTATGAGTGTAACGCAATTAAAAGAAGTCTGTCGTAAATATGACGCAAGTATCAATGAGTTTCTGGTTGCAGCCACAGCTTATAGCATTTACATGGAGGATATGCATGGAATGCCGGGAAAACGACCGATTCGTGTGGCAGTCCCGGTCAATTTGAGGCCATATTTTGATTCTGTAACGACAAAGAACTTTTTTGTGATGGTGTCAGCAGAGTTTGCCCCGGAAAAAGAAGGGTATTCCTTTCCGGAGGTGTTAAAAATCGTAAAGATGAGTCTGCGAGGGCAAATCAACAAAGAACATTTAGAGGAACTGTTTTCATACAATGTTTCCAATGAAAAGCATTTGATTGCCCGTGCGGTTCCGCTGGTTTTTAAAAACATTGCCATGCGTTATGTGTATACAATATCGGCACTTGCAAATACCATTACTGTTTCTAACATAGGAAATATTTCTGTAAAAGAGGAATATGAGCCTTATGTGGAGGGATTCCATGCATTTATTTCTGTTTCCAAGGGGCAGCATTTAAAGGGAACCATCTGTTCATATAAGGATACGTTGGTGTATACATTCAGTTCTGTGCTGCAGGATGTTTCCGTACAGCGTGGATTTTTCAGGCTACTTAAGAATGAGGGCATTGATATCAGTATAGAAAGCAATGGGGTGTATTATGGCTAGATGTAATCAGTGTAAAATAGAAATATTGGATAACGTTTCGATTTGTCCCTTGTGCCGTTGTGTACTGGACGAGGTGGATGAACGGGAAAATATGTATCCAAATATCCGGCATAAGGACCGGAAAATTGACCTTGCAGCCAGGATTTATCTGTTTGCGGCACTTTTGACGGAAGCACTTTTGGTGTACTTGAATGTCATAAAGTTTGACGGGATTTACTGGTCTGCGATTACCGGAGGCGCATTTGCTTATATTTATCTTACTATGCGTTTTGCCATTTTGCATAATGCCGGGTATAAGGCAAAAATCATTATACAGACAGTGGGAGCCGTTTTGTTTTTGATTCTTATTGACTGGTCGCTCGGTTATCAGGGCTGGTCCTTTAATTACATCCTCCCGGCCGGAATCATATTGCTGGATGCGGTAATCGTAGTGCTTATGATTGTAAATAGCAGAAATTGGCAGAGTTATATTCTGTTTCAGCTTGTTATGATTATTTTAAGCCTTTTACCCATTGTTTTTTTTGAGGTAGGGATTGTAACAAAGCCGAAGGTCAGTCTGATTGCACTTATTGTTTCGGTCAGTCTGTTTGTGGGGACTCTGATTATCGGCGGAAAAAGGGCTTCTGCGGAACTGAAACGAAGATTTCATGTGAGGTAAAAGAATGGAATCAAGTATACAGGGAAAAGTGATTCGGGAGATGATTGCACATCTGACCTCCGACCTTTTGATTGGAAAAAAAATAAAAAATGGAGAATTGAGGAAAAAATTGGTAAAGGTGGAGCCGCGCTGGCGATGCCCGGAAGGTTTTTCGTGGACCGAGATTTCTATGAAAGATTTTACCATGGACTGGCTGGTACCGGAGGAAAATAACCGGGAAAAGGTAGTGTTGCAGCTTCATGGGGGAGGGTATATCGCGGGGATGCGGAATGCGTATCGTACCTTTGGAGTGGTTTATTCGGAGCTTGGTGGAAATATAGGCGTATTGACGCCGGATTACCGTGTTGCTCCTGAGCACCCCTTTCCTGCGGCATTAGCGGATGCACTTGCAGCATTTGACTGGTTGGTAGAAAACGGCTATCGTGAGGAAGAGATTATTCTTGCCGGGGATTCTGCCGGGGGAGGACTTGTTATGTCGCTCTGCTTTTTGCTGCGGCAGCGCGGCAGAAAGCTTCCATGTGGTATCATTGCCATGTCACCATGGGCGGATCTGACACAGAGCGGGGATTCCTATATCTTAAATTATGAAAGGGATCCATTGTTTGGGAAAACCAGAGACAGCATGATATACAATCGGGATTATATTGGGGATTCCGACCCGAGAAATCCCTATATTTCACCGTTATTTGGTGATTTCAAGGGATTTCCTCCGATGTTAATCCAGGTCGGTTCCTATGAGATGCTACTTAGTGATGCGGTAGACGTGGCAGCGAAGGCCAAAAAAGCTGGTGTAAAAGTGCACCTTTCTGTATATGAAGGAATGTTCCATGTATTCCAGATGGGACTTCGGATGATGCCTGAGTCCAAAAATGCCTGGCATGAAGTGGAAGAATTTATCACCCTTCTGCGAAGAGGCATACAAAATTAATTTAAGGGTTTGCTGTGGGAAAGATGAGATACATTCATGTACACAGGAAGCCCATTTTTGTAAGTAACCGGAACTTCGCCCTGAATCAGAGGGCGTAAATATTCTAATAATGGTTCTGTCACATCATTTCCATTTTCGGAAATCCACTCCAGAGGAACAGATTTTGCTTCGTTTGCAATAGCGTCAATTTCGGCATATCCGTAGGTGACGGTGTAAGGGTTATTTCCGGTACGCACCAGATTCACCATGGAAGCTGTGATACCTTCTTCTGCACAGGCTACAGCCTTTTCACCCAATAAGAAAGACTCGTCCAAATCTGTTTTGGAGGCAAGGTGTGCAGCACAGCGCTGCAGTACATTGATTTCAACAGAGCGGACCTTGACATTGATATTTTCTTTAATCATATATTCCAGACATTTTCCGGCACCGCTTAACTGACTGTGACCGAAAGTGTCTGTGGAACTTTCCGAAGCGCTGATATAGTTGCCGTCAGCGTCATGAATGCCTTCTGAAATAGCGATGATTACATTATTTGTAGTGGAAAGCAGACGCCGCACATCCTGCAGAAAAGCGTCCTTGTCGAAAGCAACCTCTGGAAGATAGATTAAATGTGGAGCAGCGGAATATTCGTTTCTTGCAAGAGCAGCGGCAGCGGTGAGCCAGCCGGCATCTCTGCCCATGATTTCAATGATAGTTACACTTTTTACGGCATAGATAAAGGTATCGTGTGCAATCTCCAGGATGGAGGAAGCAATGTACTTTGCAGCAGAGCCGAATCCGGGAGTATGGTCGGTTTCCATCAAATCATTATCGATGGTTTTCGGAATACCGATGATGCGGATATCACTGCCGATTTTTTTAGCATAGTTTGATAATTTTAAGACCGTATCCATGGAATCGTTTCCACCGATATAGAAAAAAGCTTTGATATTTAATGATTCAAATTTTTGAAAAATATAGATATAAGCAGAATCATCATCTAAAAAATCCGGGAGCTTAAAACGGCAGGACCCCAAAAACATAGCCGGCGTATGTTTTAATGTGTCAAGGGCATTTGGATTATTTGCTGTCAGCTCGCTTAAATTTTGGATATTGTCATGGAGAATGCCCAGAATTCCGTTGATAGAACCGTAAATGGTATCGTATTGTTTTGATTTTGTGACACCGCTTATGACGCCGGCAAGACTTGCGTTGATGGCAACGGTTGGACCACCGGACTGGGCTACCATACAATTTTGTTGATTTTGCTGATTCATATAGATGACTCCTTTATTTTAAAAATAAATAGTGTTGTAAAGATACTTATCCTATGATATAAGATAAAAAAGAAAATGGCAATAGCGGGAAAAAATTTTTTATCGGGAGGCGGCAGGCGGATGGCATGCAATTTGTGTCCGAGATATTGTAAAGTAAACAGAGAAAAAGGAGAGCGTGGAATTTGCGGCGAAAGTGCCAGAGTAAAAGTGGCACGGGCAGCACTGCATATGTGGGAGGAACCTTGTATTTCGGGAAAAGACGGTTCCGGCGCAGTCTTTTTTTGTGGTTGTGCCCTACACTGTGTTTTTTGCCAGAACAAACCGATAGCAAACGGCACGGTTGGGAAAGAAATCAGTGTGGAGCGCCTTTCGGAGATCTTTTTGGAATTGCAGGAAAAGAAGGCGAATAATATCAATCTTGTGACGGCAGGGCAATTTGCACCGCAGGTGGGAAAGGCGTTGCAGAGGGCAAAAGCAGAGGGACTAAAGCTGCCAGTGGTTTATAATACCAGTAGCTATGAGACGGTGGATACGATAAAAGGTTTGGAAGGACTTGTGGATATCTATCTGCCGGATTTGAAATATGTGGACAGCGGGCTGAGTAAAAAATATTCCCATGCCCCGGATTATTTTGTTACCGCGACAGAAGCAATAAAAGAGATGGTGCGTCAGACCGGGGCACCGGAATTTGTTGTGACAGGGGAAGAAAAACGAATTTTTGCGAGGGAGTATAACGAACGTTGTGATGAGGAAGACGAAATTTTGTTAAAAAAAGGTGTGATTGTAAGACATCTGCTACTTCCGGGGTGTATAGAGGATTCCAAGAAGGTGATATCTTATCTGCTTCATTCCTATGGGAATGAAATCTATATCAGTATCATGAATCAGTTTACGCCGCTTGCAGGGCTGGAAAAATATCCTGAACTGAATAGGCGGATTACCGGAGCAGAATACGAAGAAGTTATTGACTTTGCTCTGGAGCAGGGAATTGAAAATGCCTTTATTCAGGAGGGCGGGACGGCAGAGGAAAGTTTTATTCCGGCGTTTGACTTAGAAGGGATTTAATGTAAAAAAATGCAGTTTTCATGAAAAAATTTCTAGACATATTGAAAAAGCCGTATTATATTAGATACTATATGGGCATTTTAAGTGGAGGAAAAAAGAAAATGATTAAGGTAGTAAAATTTGGAGGAAGTTCTCTTGCAAGTGCAACACAGTTTGCAAAAGTTGGGAATATCATTCGTGCGGATGAGAGCCGTAAATATGTGGTTCCGAGTGCACCGGGCAAGAGAAATGCAAAGGACACGAAGGTAACGGATATGCTTTATCAGTGCTATGCGCTGGCAGAGGAAGAGCAGGATTTCCATATACAGTTAAAGAAAATCAAGGAAAGATATGATTCTATTATTAACGGACTCTCTTTAAAGACATCTCTGGACGGGGAGTTTAAAACGATAGAGGAAAATTTTAAAAATAAAGCGGGGAAGGATTATGCGGCTTCCCGTGGAGAATATTTAAATGGTATTGTTATGGCAGATTACCTCGGTTATGAGTTTATTGATTCTGCAGAAGTCATCTTTTTTGATGAAAATGGCAATTTTATGGCAGACAAGACGAATGAAGTGCTGTCTGAGAGGCTGAAAAAAACAGAGCGTGCCGTTATTCCTGGCTTCTATGGTGCAACCGAAGGTGGAAAGGTGGTTACATTTTCCCGTGGTGGTTCCGATATTACCGGTTCTATCGTGGCAAAGGCAGTACGCGCAGACCTCTATGAAAACTGGACAGATGTATCTGGTGTTTTGGTGGCAGACCCGCGTATTATTGAAAATCCAAAGACCATTAAGGTGATTACTTACCGCGAACTGCGTGAGCTTTCTTATATGGGTGCGTCTGTGTTGCATGAGGATGCAATATTCCCGGTCAGAAAAGAGGGAATCCCAATCAATATCCGTAATACCAATGCACCGGAAGATGAAGGTACTCTTATTGTAGAAAGCACCTGCCGTCAGCCGGAATACACAATCACTGGTGTGGCTGGAAAGAAGGGCTTTGTAGCAATCAATGTGGACAAGGATATGATGAATTCGGAAATCGGTTTCTGCCGTAAGGTGCTCCAGGCATTTGAGGAGAACGGTATTTCCATTGAACATATGCCTTCCGGTATCGACACCATGACCGTATTTGTGCATCAGGAGGAATTTGAAGGAAAAGAGCAGCAGGTTCTATCAGCTATTCATAAGCTGGCAGATCCGGATACTGTTGATTTAGAATCCGGTCTTGCGCTGATTGCAGTCGTTGGACGCGGTATGCGTTCCACCAGAGGAACTGCAGGCAGAATCTTTTCTGCACTGGCACATGTGAATGTAAATGTCAAGATGATCGATCAGGGTTCCAGTGAGCTTAATATCATCATCGGTGTAAAGAACAGTGATTTTGAGACGGCATTAAAGGCCATCTATGATATTTTTGTGGTGACACAATTATAATAGCGTTAAAAGAAGAAAGGGTTTCCGGTATCTGCCGGAAGCCCTTTTTTGCTATATATCCGGAGGAAGGTGCTGTAGCGAAAGAGCGCTTTTGTTATGGTAGCGTTTGTAGATTTTTATAAAAAAGTTGTTGACAATAAATCGAACTGGCAGTATGATAAACAAAATGATAGTTCGATAAAAGGAAGGAGGAAAAAGAAAATGGGACGAAAGAAAAAGGAATCATTGACCCGGTTTCATCGGGATAATATTGTACAGTCTGCGAGAAAATTGTTTGAGACCAAGGGAATTGAAAAAACTACGGTAGATGACATTGCAAAAGAAGCAGATTACAGTAAATCGACATTGTATGTGTACTTTAAGAGCAAGGATGAAATTTTACAGACCATTTTGCTGGAACAGATGCAGCTCTTACTTGAAATTCTGCAAAGAAATAATGAGGAGGGAAAAGCTTTTAAGGAAAGTTATTTCACACTTTGCGCAGAAATGGTGGCATATGAAAGAAGCTATCCGTTGTATTTTGCATTGATGCTGGAAAAAATTGAACTCCCAAAGGAAGAAAGTCAGGAAGAAAATGTTCTTTATCAAATTTATGAAATGGGAGAAAAATTAAATGATGAGGTTGCCATCCTGCTGAAAAGGGGACAGAAGGAAGGAGTCGTAAAAAAGGACCTGAATCTGATTTTTACATCCATGTTTTTTTGGTCCGGGCTCAGTGAAATCATTCGGTTTTCCGGACAAAAGGAAGATTACTTTAAAAAGCGAATGAAGATGGAAAGAGAAGACTACATGGAGTATGGATTTGAATTGCTTCTGCGGTCAATTCTGGCTTGAGGAAAGAAATGAGGTGTGAAAATGCGTAATATGAAAATGAGAATCCTGCAGGTGGTTGTTCTGGCAGCCGTTCTATATGGTTTGCATTATTACATAGAATATGCGGCTTATCAAAAAGCAATTTCTAAAATTGAGATTACAGACACAACGGCAGAGGGTGTTCCAGATGGAACATATGAAGGAAGCAGCGATACCGGATTTGTCCGGGCGAGTGTAGAGGTGACAGTCAAAAATGAAGAAATTACAGATATCAGGCTGGTAGAGCATATCAATGAGCGTGGAAAGAAAGCGGAGACAGTGATTGATGAAGTGAAACAAAAGCAGACCACAAAAGTTGAGACGGTAAGTGGTGCGACTAATTCCAGCCGGGTTATTCTGGAGGCAATACAACGGGCATTGGAAGAAGGAAAAGAAAATGAATGAAAAAGATAAAAGAAATGTAGTGGCTATCTATTTTAGTGGAACAGGCAATACAAAGTACTGTGTCCATATGCTGATGCAGGAGTTGGGTGTGCAGTCTGAGATATATTCAATTGAAGAAGGGGAGGCAGTGGATGCAATAAAAAGGTATAAAAACCTGATTTTCGCCTATCCAATCCAATACAGTAATCTTCCAGAAATTGTGCGGGAGTTTATCATAGCCAATGCAGAACTTTGGAATGGAAAAAATATATTTATTCTTGCGACGATGGGGGCATTCAGCGGGGACGGAGCAGGGCTTTCCGCACGCCTTTTTCGAAAATACGGGGCAGTCGTAACAGGTGGACTACATATTAAAATGCCGGATTCTGTCGCGGATGTAAAGGCGTTAAAGAAGCCAGATAAAGAAAATAGAGAACTGGTTCGCCGGGCAAATGAAAAGCTGAAACAAGTAGCTGTTAAGCTGAAACAGGGAAAAATTCCAAAAGACGGGCTTAGTATCTGGCATCATGTTGCCGGTCTTTTTGGACAGCGATTGTATTTTTACAATAAAACGAGAAAGTCAAAAGACAGGTTAAAAATTGACAGGACAAAGTGTGTGGGGTGTGGAGAATGTGTAGAGCATTGTCCGAAAAATAATTTAGTACTGCGGGAGAAAAAAGCGCAGGCAAAAGGCGACTGCACCATGTGTTATCGATGTATCAACAGATGTCCGGTGCAGGCAATTACCCTGCTGGGCGATAAGGTTATTTGTCAGGGCGTAATAGAGAATTATTTGGAAGAAAACGAAAGAGTTTAGAATAATTAGTTTACATAACAACTGTACCACATATGGGACACGTTTCCATCTATACTTGATTTAACAGGAGAGAAATCAAGAGAGATGGGAGCGTGTTTTTTTATGAGAAAAAAAGAAAGATTTCCAATTATAGCAGTTGATTTTGACGGTACGCTCTGCCGGGAATGTTACCCGGGCATCGGGGAACCGAATTTGAATCTGATTCAGTGGCTGATTGAGGAGAAAAAAAGAGGATGCAGAATTATTCTCTGGACTTGCCGATGCGGAACTTTGCTTTTGGAAGCGGTTTTGTGGTGTGAAAAAAGAGGACTGTACTTTGATGAAATTAATGAAAACATGGAAGAAATTCGCGAGCAGTACGGGAGCAATGCAAGAAAAATCTTTGCAGATATTTATATTGATGACCGGGCGTGTCCGCCGGAGTGTTGGGCATGGATGGGAAGACAAAAAAACAGGGAAGGAAAAAAGTAGAATGATGAACCATAATTATACAAAAGAAAAGGGAAAAATTGAGACCTTTGCCGTAAGCATGATTGTCGGGCTGGTGGCAGCTGTTGGGATTCTTGCGGCATTTGCGGTTATTACTGCTTCGGATATTGCATGCTGGAATAAAGCAGTGACGATGCTTACTTATTTTTTGTTGGCAGGAAGCATTGCCGGGGTTATTTTATTAACAGATTAAGGTTGACTGGTTATTCATTATTTCCTATAATAAGACTAACTGTGGGTGTCGCACAAAAGGAGCGGCTGGCAGATGCAGATGTGCGGATTTAACCGGACATTGGAATCAGTAGGAGATAACATGAAACAGATAAAAAGGATTATAATTTTAACAATGACGGGAGCAATGCTTTTCGGTGGGCCGACATTGCAGATAATGGCAACATCGACAGCAGTTGGGGAGCAGCAGGCGGTTTTATCGGATGATAACTCTCTTTCCTCACTTTCTCTTTCGGAGGGGGAACTGACACCGGGCTTACAGGCAGGAAGAACGAAATATACGGCGGTGGTATCGAATGAAGTGACGGAGGTTCAGGTGACGGCAAAACCTTCCAACGCAAAAGCACAGATTGTATCCATCAGTGGGAATACCGGGCTTTCCGAGGGAGAAAACGTCATAAGTATTGTGGTAAAGGCAGAGAATGGCACGGAGGCGACTTATAAAATCACATTGACAAGGGAAAGCGTCGCTACAGCAGAAGAGGACGGAAACTTAGAGGAAGCGCCTGAGGCAATGCCGATTTCCGAAACAGATACGGTTGACATCACAGGAGATGATGCCGCTTTGGATGGCAATCAGCAGGCAGGAAGCGTGACTTTGGAAGAATACGAGGCGATGCAGCAAGAATATGATGAGTTGAACGAAAAGTACACGGAATTAAAGGAGCATGACCGGAATATGATGTTTGGGTTATCTGGGGCATGTGTGGTTCTTGCCGTGATATGTCTGGTTCTTTTCCTCCAGAAGCGGAAGTTTTCAGAAGATGAAGATTTCTTTGAAGAAGATGAGGATTACTACGAAGAAGAGAGTTATGCTGAGGAATCTTATGGGGACGAATCCTTTGATGAGGATGAATCTTATGATGACGATGATTACGAGGAAGACTTTTCTGAGGAAGAAGATGAGAGTTATGAAGATGAAGCTTACGAGGATGAATCCTATGAGGAAGAAGAATATTCGGAAGACGAGGAAGATGAATATGAGTATGAGGACGCAACAGATTTAAGTCAAGAAGAATCAGATGAAACAGATGAGGAGAGCGACGAGGAAGATTACGACGAGACATATGACGAAGAATTTGACGAAGAAGAAATAGAGGAGACACCAAGGAAAAAGGGAAGACAGTCCAAAAGAAGACGTGTAAAAAGGGAAAAAACGGAGGATGAACTGGAGGTCATTGATCTTAATGATCTGTAGAAAAAGAAAAAAGTATGATTTTGGAAATTGATTTTGAGAGTGATATGGCATTTTATATGCAGCTTCACAATCAGATTATTATGGGTATAGCCACGAAACAGTTTAAGGAAGGAGATACCCTTCCGTCTGTACGCCAGCTTGCTGATATCGTTGGAATTAACATGCATACGGTGAACAAGGCATACAGTATGCTCAGAGAGGAGGGATTCCTTACGCTGGACAAAAGAACCGGTGCTGTAATTTCTCTGGATGCAAATAAGGTGCGGGCACTGGAGGAGGTCAGCGAAGCGATGCGGATCGTACTTGCCCGGGCATGGTGCAAAAATGTTTCGAGGGAAGAAATTCATGAGCTGGTAGATGAAATATATAATAATTTTTATTAATGGAGGATGACTTATGCAGAAGCCATATACAAAAAAAGCGCAGAAGGCCATTGACCTTGCGGCGAAAACATCAAAAGTCATGCACCATAACTATATTGGAACGGAACATATTCTGGTAGGGTTGCTGCGGGAGCAGACCGGTGTTGCCGCAAAGGTATTATTGGATGCAGGTGTAAAGGAAGAAAAACTGACGGAGCTGATTCGCGATTTGATTGCCCCGTCTTCTTCCGTTGCGGTGATGGAGCCGGACGGATATTCTCCTAGAACAGAAAAAATATTGGAAAATGCAGAGAAAGAAGCGGAGCGTTTCCATTGTAATGAAGTAGGAACGGAGCATTTGCTGATTGCGTTGATCAAAGAAGCGGACTGTGCGGCAGTGCGCCTTTTAAATACGCTTGGAATCAATTTGTCTAAACTCTATGTGGAGATTCTGATTGCTATGGGTGAGGACCCGAATCAGTATAAGGAGGAACTGCAGGGGGCGAAAAGTGGCAAAAGAAAAAATATGGAGGCAACACCTACACTGGATCAGTATTCCAGAGATTTGACACAGATGGCTGCGAATGGGGAACTGGATCCGGTAATAGGCAGAGAGAATGAGATTCAGCGTGTAATTCAGATATTAAGCCGTCGAGGGAAAAATAACCCTTGCCTGATTGGAGAACCGGGTGTCGGAAAAACTGCGATTGCAGAGGGGCTGGCAGAGCGCATTGCTTCCGGTCTGGTGCCGGAAACCGTTTTAAATAAGCGTGTTGTAACACTGGATTTGTCAGGAATGGTAGCTGGATCAAAATATCGTGGAGAATTTGAGGAACGTATCAAGCGCGTCATAAAAGAAGTAACAATGGCAGGGAATATTTTGCTGTTTATTGATGAGCTGCATACGATTATTGGTGCTGGTGGAGCGGAAGGTGCTATAGATGCATCTAATATTTTAAAACCGTCGCTCGCTCGTGGCGAAATTCAGTTGATTGGAGCAACGACGATTGAAGAATATCGGAAATATATTGAAAAAGATGCAGCACTGGAACGCAGATTTCAGCCGGTTAATGTAGAAGAACCGTCGAAGGAACAAACGATTTCCATTCTGGAAGGACTTCGTAGTCAGTATGAAAATCATCATCATGTCACAATTATGGACGAAGGCATTGAGGCGGCGGTGACACTTTCAACCCGCTACATTAATGATCGTTTCCTTCCGGACAAGGCGATTGATCTTGTGGATGAAGCAGCGGCACGGGTGAGGCTGACGGGCTTTAAGATGCCGGATCATGTTTTGGATTATGAAGGGGAAATGAAAGCGCTGGAGGAAGATTTGGAACAGGCGCTGATTGACCAGGAGTTTGACCGGGCTTCCCAGATAAAAAAGAAAAAGGAAGAACTGGAAAAGAAATATGAAAAAGCGGTAAAGAAATATCACAGGGATGCGAATAAAAAGCAGCTTTTTGTCGGAGAAAATGAGATTGCTGCAGTTGTGGCAGAGTGGACAAAGATTCCGGTGAAAAAACTGACGGAAAATGAGGCAGAACGTTTAAAGAGATTGGAAAAGACTCTGCATAAACGTGTCGTTGGGCAGGAGGAAGCAGTAAGCGCGGTGGCACGGGCAGTACGTCGTGGGCGAGTAGGCTTAAAAGATGCTGGACGTCCAATCGGATCTTTCCTGTTCTTGGGACCGACCGGTGTGGGAAAAACTGAGATTTCCAAAGCATTGGCAGAAGCTATGTTTGGAGATGAGAGCGCGATGATTCGTGTTGATATGTCTGAATATATGGAAAAACACAGTGTTTCTAAAATGATAGGTTCGCCGCCTGGATATGTAGGATATGAAGAAGGCGGCCAGCTCAGTGAAAAAGTGCGCAGGAATCCGTATTCGGTTATTTTGTTTGATGAGATTGAAAAGGCACATCCGGATGTATTCAATGTGCTGCTTCAGGTTCTGGATGACGGGCATATTACGGATGCGCAGGGTAGAAAAGTTGATTTTAAAAATACGATTATCATCATGACATCAAATGCTGGGGCGCAGTCTATCGTAGAGCCAAAAAATCTGGGATTTGCTTCTGTGGAGGACGAAAAACATACCTATGACCGAATGAAAAACGGTGTTATGGAAGAAGTAAAGCGTATCTTCAAGCCGGAGTTTTTGAACCGTATCGACGATACTATTGTATTCCGTGCATTGAATAAGGATGATATGAAAAAGATAGTCACTCTTATGACAAGATCGCTTGTAAAGCGCTGCAGGGAACAGATGAATATTACGCTAAATATCCGTGATTCCGTGAAAAAGTATATTGTGGAAAAAGCATACGATCCAAAGTATGGTGCCCGGCCATTAAGACGTATGATCCAGAGCAAAGTGGAAGATGCGTTGGCAGAGGAGATATTGTCCGGCAATGTGAAAAGCGGTGATATTGTGGATGCCGGAATGAAAAAAGATGAGGTTCATTTTACAGTGAAAAAATAATTACATTTTTATAAATTAACTGGTAAAATGATTTTGAGTATTATATAATATAGCATAATACAAAAAGGTTGAGGTGCGGCAGGACTGCCGCAGACATTAACAGGAGGATAAGAATATGGCTGTGATTAAGGAGTTAATCCGTACAGAAGCTGATGGAACAATAAGTTTTGGTGATTATTCACTGGATGCAAAGGCAAAATATGACAATTTTGAGCATAGCGGGGATTTATATAAAGTAAAGACTTTCCGTGAGATAACAAAACTGGAGCGCAATGGTATGTTTGTGTATGAGTCAGTACCGGGTACCAGCGTAACAGAGCTTTCAATTACGGAACAGGGGATGAACTTTCAGGTAGAGGGAAGCGAGGACGCAGAGATTACGCTTGGACTGGAAGAAGAAAAAGATTACGAAATTTCCGTAAATGGAGCTGTGGTTGGACAGATGAAGACGAATCTTGGCGGAAAGCTTACTTTAAGTGTAGAATTGGATCCGGCAAAAGCAGTGGAAGTGGCGGTTGCCCGCGTATAATTTTCAGAAGACGGCAGAGAGCGTATCGAAGGCAGAGACAGGCTTTTGATAGGCTCTCTTTTTTCGCACTGTAGTATGCGGACAGAATGTAGTGGGATGGAACAAAGGAAACATGAAAAGGGAGGATAAGAGGTAGATGGCAAAAGGAAAGACAACGGTGTTTTTTTGTCAGGAATGTGGTTATGAATCAGCGAAATGGATGGGACAGTGTCCGGGATGCCACGCTTGGAATACATTTGTAGAAGAGAAAGTAGAAAAAATTACACCGGCAAAGAGAAAAGCGGCAGGAGAAGCGGAGGTTACTACGCTTGCCCGGATAGAAACGAAAGAGGAACTTCGTATCACGACAAAAATTGATGAATTGGATCGGGTACTTGGCGGGGGAATCGTAAAGGGCTCGCTGGTTTTGGTAGGAGGAGATCCCGGAATAGGGAAATCGACATTATTGCTTCAGGTTTGCAGGAATCTTTCTGTGCAAGAAAGAAAAGTGCTCTATATATCCGGAGAAGAGTCCCTACGGCAGATTAAAATTCGGGCGGAACGTATCGGAGAGTTTACAGAAAGCCTGTCATTGCTATGTGAGACAAATCTGGATGTCATTCATGAGGTGATCAAAAAGGAAAGACCGGAGGTTGTCGTGATAGATTCGATTCAGACAATGTATAGTGAAGCGGTTTCGTCTGCTCCGGGAAGTGTATCCCAGGTTCGGGAAGCCACAGCAACCTTTATGCAGATTGCTAAAGGTATGGATATTACGATTTTTATTGTGGGACATGTAACAAAAGAAGGTGTAGTTGCGGGGCCACGGGTATTGGAACACATGGTAGATACCGTATTGTATTTTGAGGGAGAGCGTCACGCATCTTACCGGATACTACGCGGAGTAAAAAACCGTTTTGGGTCTACCAATGAGATGGGTGTGTTTGAAATGCGTGAAGATGGGTTACATGAGGTAGAAAATCCTTCGGAATATATGTTGAGCGGAAGACCTGAAGATGCTTCTGGTTCCGTGGTTGCGTGTTCTATGGAGGGAACCAGGCCTATTTTGATAGAGGTGCAGGCACTGGTGTGCCACAGCAATTTTGGCATTCCGCGCAGAACAGCAGCGGGGACAGATTTTAACCGTGTGAATCTGCTTATGGCGGTTCTGGAAAAAAGAGTGGGATTAAAAATGTCTGATTGCGATGCGTATATCAACATTGCTGGCGGAATAAGAATGAATGAACCCGCGATAGATTTAGGTATTGTTTTAGCGCTGGTTTCCAGCTATAAAGAAATTGCAATTGATGACAAAACGATTTGTTTTGGAGAAGTGGGATTAAGTGGAGAGGTGCGAGCAGTCAGTATGGCAAGACAGCGTGTGGCGGAAGCAAAGAAACTTGGCTTTAACAGATGTATTTTGCCAAAAGTGTCACTTCAGGATATGAAACAGATAGATGGAATAAAATTGGAGGGGGTCGAAAACGTACAGGATGCCATTCGATTTATTTCGACCTAAAAAGTTTTAAATGAATATACAATTCGGACAATAATAAAAAAAGAGCACAAAAACTTTCTTTAAAAAAGATGTCGAAATGTGGTTGACAGAGATGAAATAAGATGATAATATGAACAAGCTGACCGCGAGGGAGGCAAAGATATTTAAAAGATATGTTGACAATACATATCGCTCCGCAAAAAAGCGGAACAAAAACAAATAAAAAAGTTAAAAAAGTTCTTGACATGACGGTTTGAATTTGATAAAATGAATAAGCTGTCAACAAGACAGAGAACCTTGAAAACTGAACAGTGAAATAACCTTGAAAGATTCATAAGAGAATAATTCAAGACGACGGAACTAAAGAAGTTTTGTCGTATAGAACGCAGTTTCAAGACGAAACTGTAGCGGTTCAAAGAGAACCGCACCCAAACAACAGTAAAGTTCGAAAGAACTGGATATTTAGCCAAGCTAAATTCTGAAAAGGAAGTTCTATTGCACTAGATTCGAATGTCGCAGCAAGCTGCTCGTTCTCATCAAGTTGCAAAGAACGATTTTTTCACTAGGTTCGAAAGAACCTCACCAAGTGAAAGAATATCAACATGAGAGTTTGATCCTGG
>CAMBKU010000047.1 GCA_945868305.1 uncultured Lachnospiraceae bacterium
TGATGATGTTCGTGGTCATGTTCCTCGTGGTCGTGATGATGATGCTCATGCTCCTCTGCTTCCTTTGCATGGCGCTCCTCAGCCATCAGCTTCATCTCCAAAGAATCCTGTCCTTCCATTGCCTTTAATATCTGCTCACCGGAAATTTTATCCCAATCTGTCGTAATAACCGCAGCCTTTGGATTCAAATTCTGAATCTGTTTTACACAAAATTCCAACTGCTCTGGTGTTGCATTCTGGGTTCTGCTTAAAATAACCGTGGTCGCAAATTCAATCTGATTGTTAAAAAATTCACCAAACGCCTTCATTTGTTTCGAAGCCTTTAAAGAATTTACTACTGTCACCAATGCATTTAATTTTACGTCCTGCTCTTTTTCAATATCTATAACAGATTTCATGACATCAGAAAGTTTTCCTACACCGGACGGCTCAATCAAAATACGATCCGGATGGTATTTTTCGATTACTTCATTCAAATTTTTCCCGAAATCGCCTACCAGAGAGCAGCAGATGCAGCCGGAATTCATTTCGCTAATCTGAATGCCGGAATCTTTTAAAAATCCACCGTCAATTCCAACTTCACCAAACTCGTTTTCAATCAGGACAATCTTTTGTCCTTTGAATACTTCATCCAACATCTTTTTAATAAAAGTGGTCTTTCCTGCTCCGAGGAATCCGGAAATAATATCAATTTTTGTCATTTTCTCAATCTCCTTTTTCCGGCAGATACACTGCCCAATCTATGCTGTTACCCGGTTATCTACCCGTTTTATATTTTTTCACAACAAGAATCATAAGCCCAACTCACTTTTATGTCAAGTTTGAAGGCAGCAAAAACTTTTCTCATTTTCTAAAATTTTTATTAAAGAATTTTACTTATCACCAGAAATATCTTACACAAAACAAAACCACCAATCGCTATAAGCACAAACTGTCCCAGTGCCAGACGCATGATAACCGGTTGATAACGCCTCTGATACTCCCCATAATTTAGTGCCTGTGCCCAGGTTCTCCGATGGCAGAAAGGACAATCCACCTTTTTTGCATAATAGGAAAACACAGGACTGTTGTCCAGCACTACACCTTTTACCTTTGTTTTTGCTGTCGACTTTTCTTTCGTTGCTCCATGCTTCATATACTGAATTGCAGGGATACGAAACTGCCTGTTGCAGACTTCGCATTTTGCCTCGATTTCAAATCCCTCTGATGCAATTAGGCGACTGGCTCTTTTATAATACTGCCTGATATTCCAGATTAGCCAGAACAACAATGTAGCTGCCATAAGAATTATAAGTATTACGTAAGTTGTCATGTTATCTTCCTTTCTTTTCGCATTCGTCTACTTTATTTCTAAAACACCCTTATGCTATAATAACATTTAAACAGAGGTTTTGGTTTCAGATGATACCAATTTTTTTACAAATTGCCAACTGTAACTAATAATAATATAGAAGGGAGTTTTCTCATGAACCCAAAAGAAATTTTTTATGAAAACCTGGCACAGACCATCATTAAAAATATGGAAAAACGCCAGATAGAAGCATGCTACTGCAAGACAAAAGAAGAAGCTGTTGCCAAAGCAAACAGCTATCTTACCAAAGGATCTACCGTCAGTTTCGGCGGCTCTATGACTCTAACCGAAAGCGGCATGATGGATTCTTTGAAAAGCAATCCAAACATTACGCTTTTCGACCGCAGCCTTGCAAAGACACCAGATGAAGTCAAAGAAATCTATCATAAAGCTTTATCCTGTGATTACTATTTCATGAGCAGCAATGCCATCACCAAAGACGGTAAACTTGTAAATATAGACGGGAACGGAAACCGCGTCGCCGCTCTTATCTACGGCCCAGAGCATATCATTATCCTTGCAGGCATGAACAAAATAGCAGCCGATGAAGCAGAAGCCATCCAGCGTGTTCACGAACAGGCTGCCCCGCCAAACTGCAACCGTTTAAGTAAAAACACGCCGTGTGCAGTAACCGGCACCTGCGCCGACTGCCAGAGCCCGGACTGCATCTGCTGCCAGACCGTCATCACCAGAAGAAGTGCCGTTGCCAACCGAATCAAGGTCATTTTGATTGGAGAGGAACTGGGATACTAAACCGATACTTTGAGAAGACTTGAACCTCGGAGATTTCTTACCAGCTACTAATCCCTGATACGTTCCAAGTCTTCTCATGCAATAAGATTCCTCATACTATTTTATATCGTTTTCTATCAGTCCATAATGTGCTGTAAACACCTTTTCATAGTTCTTCAGTTCATCTTTGATACTTTGAATTGTCTGCTGCGCTATCTTTCTATCCATTGTGTATGGATGAACCAAAATGTGTTCATCTGCAATTTTAAAAGCATCTCCGGTAAATAAATATTTCTCATCCAACACATACATAGCTGACCCCCTTGTATGACCGGGCGCCCCAATAATGCGTACCTTATGTTTATATAAATCTATTACTTCATTGTCTGACAGATATACAATTTTATTAAAAGCATCCAATTTAGGCAGGCTATTTTTCTTTATAAACTGCCTATTAGTACTTCCATCTATCATCTGTTCTTCCTGTTTGCTCATATATATCGTTGCATTAGGGAACAATGTAACAGAATCAACATGATCATAATCTGTATGAGTCAAAAAGACACCCTTTACCTTGTGTCTGTCAATTGACAATCGTTCCATTTCCTGCTTTACCCGCTTAGCATCAGAACCCGCATCTATTACAATCCACTCCTTATCTGACGGAATAAAGAATAAATTGTTAATTCGATTTTTAATTGCTATGATATCCGTTCCTTCTATTTTTCCACTGACTAGTGGATGCATGGAATACATAGGAAAAGCATAGATTAACAACAAAACAACCAATACCACCAAACAAATTCCAACCCCAAAGATCATATTGCAAATTCTCCTTCCAAAGGCTTAAAATCCCCTCTGTCAACCACCAATTCATAACCTATACTCTCCATCCGACGGTTCAAACACATCCGGCACTCCGCCGCTTCATCCCCGGTACAGATTTTGTTATCGTAAAGTTCATATTTTTTACGAACACTGACCGGAGACAAATTCGGCATCACCACATTTGCTCCGGCAAGGATACCCTGTTCCCTGCCATCCGGTGCTATAGTGCCCAGTGCTGTTGTTGCCGGAAGCAGCAGATTCGGTATCATTAACCGGAGCATACCAAGTAAAAAAAGCGTAAGTTCAAGTGTTCCCGCCTGCTCCTCTGCAAAAGGAGTATCATGGTGCGGGATAAATGGTCCGATACCTACCATCTGTGGCTTTAATTCAGCGATGAAAAGCATATCCTCCGCCAGACACTCCGCCGTCTGCCCAGGAGAGCCAACCATAAAACCGCATCCCACCTGATAGCCGATTTCTTTTAGATCAAAAAGGCACTGTTTTCGATGCTTCAAGGATAACTCCGCCGGATGCAGCCTGCGATAATGGTTTTCGTCTGCCGTTTCATGCCGCAAAAGATAACGGTCCGCCCCCGCATCAAAATATTTTTTATAGCTTTCACAGCTTTTTTCTCCGATTGAAAGTGTAATTGCGCAATCCGGATATGCATTTTTGATTGTTTGTACAATTTCTACAATATCCTCATCCTGATAAGCCAAATCTTCTCCGCCCTGTAAAACAAAGGTACGAAATCCAAGCTCATGACCGCTTCTGGCACAGGAAAGAATCTGTTCCATGGTAAGTCGGTAACGCTCCACGTTGGAATTACTCCTTCGGATGCCACAGTAATAGCAGTCATTCCTGCAAATGTTGGTAAATTCAATCAATCCTCTGGTATATATCCGGTTACCAAAATGTTTTTTCTGCTGTTCTCTCGCCAGAGAAAAAAGATACTCTGCATCCTCTTTCGTCCGGTGCTCCAACAGAAAAATCCATTCTTCTTTTTTCAGCATATGCTCCTTATATAATTTATCAATCAGTTGCCTTCCTGTCCGCATTTCTTTTGTCCTTTTCTATCTCTTTTCCTGCAATCTGCCTTTTGTCTTATTTTTCCTGTTCCGGAAGTTTAGAATACACCGTTTTTGCGCTGATTCCCTTTAGCATCCCAATTTTTCCGGAAAGAGAACTTATGACATCTGCTGGGGCATCAATAGCCACACTAATTAGGGAAATATTCCGCTTCTGATAAGGGATTCCCATTCGTCCGATGATGTATTCACTATAATTATGTAAAATTTCGTTTAACTCCTCCACATGGTCTGCATTCTCCACTACAATGGCTATAATGGCTATCCTTGTCTCCAACTTTTTAATCCTCCGGTATCGTAATTTTATCTAAAATCTGATTCATATAAGCAATCACAATGCCATAATTAGACATCGGCACTTTTTGTTCCTTTGCCTGCAAAATTCGGGACATCACATATTTCCGGTTAAACATACAGGCGCCACACTGGATAACCAGATTATAACCTGTCAAATCTTCCGGAAAATCAGAGCCGCTGACAATATCAACCGAAAGTCTCTCCCCAACTTTTTTCCGTAAAAGTCTCGGAAGTCTCTCTCTGCCAATGTCCTCTTTTAACGGCGCATGGGTGCAACACTCTGCAATCAAAACTTTCGAATCTTCTGTCAGAGAATCAATCGCTTTCGCCCCATCCACGTAATAGTGAATATCTCCCTTATACGCCGCAAACAGCGTTGAAAACGAGGTAAGCAAACTTTCCTTCGGCTTTTTTTCATAAACCGTCTTATAAACCTGAGAATCGGTAATGATAAGCTTTGGCGGCTTTGCCATAGCAGCAAGTGCCTGTTCCATTTTATCCGTCGTCGCACTCATGACCAGGCATTTTTTATCCAAAAGTTCCCGAATTGTCTGCACCTGCGGCAGAATCAACCTTCCTTCGGGTGCCTGGATGTCCTGTGGCATGATAAGCAACACGGTATCCTCCTCATCTACCAGATTTCCGGTAATAAACCTCTTTTCTGATACATCCGGAGAAATCTCGATTAATTTGTTTTTCAGTTCTTCAATGCCTTCACGCTTTTTTGCACTGGTACAAAGCACCTCACAATGAAGCCGTTTTTTTACTGCCTCCTCAATAGCTGAAACATTCTCTAAAATATCCATTTTGCTGACGACCGCTACGACCGGGGTATTCAATTTTTCAAACAATTCATACCAGCGGATCTCCTTTTCCATTTCCACATCATTAAATAGAATCACCGCGATATCAGTTTTCTCTGCCGCTTTTTTCGTCAGTTCTACACGTTTTTCTCCCAATGTACCGATATCATCAAAGCCCGCTGTATCGACCAACACACATGGTCCGATTCCGTGAATTTCCATCGACTTTTTTACCGGATCTGTCGTGGTTCCGCTCACCTCAGATACGATGGAAATCTCCTGATTTGCCAGTGCATTGATCAATGAGGATTTCCCACTGTTCATTTTTCCAAAAAAACCGATGTGCGTCCGATTCGCCGTCGGCGTTTGATTTAAAGTTGCCTGCATATCCTTTTCCTCCTGATTTTCCATCCCGCTTAGTATACCAAAATACCCATGTCCAAAAGGGCATGGGTATACTGATCCTGTTACCATAAAAACAGTCCGATACCTTTCCCGCAGACGCATCTTAAGGTCAGTATATCATTTTTCTATTTACATTTTTTCCGGTGCCGAAAAGCCGAGTACATCAATACAAGTCTCAAGCACCCGTTTTGTCAACTCCAATAGCTTAATATAGGATGCCTGAAGCTTTTCATTCTCCTCGGACATAATCTTTGTATTATGATAAAAATGGTTAAAAGCATTTGCGACATCATAGATGTAAGCACATACTTTATGAGGAGCTGTCTCCTCAAAAGCATTTTCCATCATGGCATTGAATTTACTGATTTCAAGCATCAGTGCCTTCTCATCCTCAGAATGCGGTGGAAGAATCCTTGCTCCCTCAGCACTCTTTCCTGCTTCTTTGTATTTATTTAAAATTGATTTGATGCGCACGATGGTATAAAGAATATATGGTCCGGTATTTCCCTCAAAAGAAGTAAACCTGTCAATATCAAAAATGTAATCCTTAGAAGCCTGATTTGACAAATCGCCATATTTTACTGCGGAAAGAGCAACCGTCTTTGCCGTATTTTTGGCCTCCTCATCACTCATATTCTGATTATCACGGATTTTTTGGTACATTTCCTCATTAATCTCAGAAATCAGATTTTCCAGACGCATAACACCGCCTTCTCTGGTCTTAAAAGGTTTTCCATCCTTGCCATTCATAGTACCAAATCCTAAGAATTTAAGCTCAGTCTCCGGTTTAACCAGCCCTGTTTTTCTTGCGCAGCGAAATACCTGGGTAAAATAAAGTTCCTGTCGCTTGTCCACGACATAGATCAGCATATCCGGGTTGTAATCTTTCATACGCCAGACAATAGTTGCAAGGTCTGTGGTATTATAAAGAGATGCACCATCGGATTTTAAAATCATACACGGCGGTATCTCCTTGGTATCACTATCTTCCTTTACATCCACCACAAGCGCACCGTCACTGATATAGGCATAACCGTCATCCTTCATCTTCTGTACCATGTCCGGGATATAAGGCTGTGCATCCGATTCGCCTTTCCAAAGTTCAAAGGAAACGTTTAAATTCTCATAGTTTCTTTTCAAATCCGTAACCGATACATTCAAAATATGGGAAAGCAATGCCTGATAGCCCTTTCTTCCATGTTGAAGTTCATACGTTGCCTGCATGGCAGCCTCTTTATATGCCGTATCTTCTTTTGATTTTTTGCTGGCAGTCGGATAGATTTCTTCCAGCTCTGAAATTGTAAAAGGCGGCTCTGCTGGATAGTCTCCGGTAAAATTCTCGTCAAAATAAACCAAATCCGGTTTTCGCAATTTCAGTTCTGTGATGATAAGTCCCATCTGCAGTCCCCAGTCTCCCAGATGTACATCGCCAATAACATTATGTCCCATAAATTTTGCGATACGTTTGATACTCTCACCAATAACAGCAGAACGCAGATGCCCTACATGCAGAGGCTTTGCCACATTCGGTCCGCCGTAATCAATCATAATCATCTTTGGCTCTTTCGTTTTCTCACAGCCCAGACGCTCATCTTCCTCCATACCGTTCATAAAATCCGCAACAAATTCATTGCAGAGCTTTAAGTTTAAAAATCCGGGCTTTACAGCTTCTGCCATAGAAAATACCGGATTTTCCTTTAACTTTGAAGCAACCTCCTCTGCAATGACAAGAGGCGCTTTTTTATATTCCTTTACGGCCGCCATAGCTCCATTGCACTGATATTCGCATAAATCAGGACGATTAGACAGCGTTACCCTTGCGTACTTTTCATCATATCCGCAGGCGGTAAACGCTGCCTTTACTTCCTCTGTAATCATATCCAAGATTTTTTTCATTTTCTTATCCTCTCCGTACTTAAACGATAGTCATTTATCGATTATTATAATACGAAACAAAATCTCTTGCAACTTGAAATTCTTTTCATGCAAAAAAATGCTCTGCTACAAGAAATGTCCCAACCGACTCTGCTCTCCCTGTCATATAGAGTGTCAAATCGTCCTTGATTTCCACTAAAATTTCTCCCCCCGGCATCTCCACACAGACCTCCTGACCAACCAGGTTCATACGGTATGCCGCCACCGCTGCTGCACAGGCACCCGTACCAGAAGCAAGAATGTATCCGGCTCCCCGCTCGTATATTTCTATTCTGATATGTTCTTTATCAATAACATGACAAAGCTGTAAATTCATCCGGTTCGGAAAACGGGCCGCAGATTCAACATAAGGTCCAAGTTCCCTTGCTTTCTGTCCAGAAACATCCTCCATCATAATGACACAGTTTGGATTTCCGACTGATACACAGGTAGCATTATAGAGTTCCCCATGAAAAAGCAATGGCAAATTTATGATTTCCTCCTCCATTCCCGTCACAGGAATTCTGTCACAGGCAAACACAGGCTTTCCCATTTTCACACGCATTGTACCATGCTCTAAAAATTCCACCTCATTTTCCCCGGATTTGGTATAAAGTGAGATTTTCTTTTCATGAATATATCCCATATCCCGCAGATATCCTGCAAAGATACAGGCTCCGTTTCCACTGCGTTCCGCCTCACTGCCGTCTGGATTAAAAACACGCATAAATATTTTTCCGTTACCTAAGAGCGGACCGTACAAAACCCCGTCTGCACCGACACCGAAATTTCTCCGACAGAGGAGTTTTATCTGCTTCTCCTCCAGTCTTATCTCATTTTTGTTTGGATCCAAAATCAGATAATCATTCCCCATTCCGTGATATTTTTGCATGGTAAGCATCACATTTCCTCACGAAAGACCTTTTTTATATCATATGCCCAAAAATAAAGTGTGCTTCTTATCTTCCTCCTGCATCTATGCACAGGGTTCTTTCTATGTATGAGTAAAGTCTTTTTTATGTAAAAAAAGGAATCGGTTGCCCGATTCCTGAAAACATCTTATTTTCCATCTACCTGAGACCTTGTATCCTCCAGATTTTTGAAAAAGGATTCCTCCTTTTCCTTTAAAATCTTTGCAATCTGATCCATCTCCGCTGCATCATCCACAGGCTTTGTCCCATAGTCTCCTGAATATGAGCCCGTTGCAGCATTATAAGCAGATTCTCTGTTTTCCTGCTTTTTTAATTCGTCCTCTACCTCTTTTGCCTTCGCCTCTTCATCCGCCGCAGCTTCCGCATCCAACCGCTCTATGATTTCCCGTGCCACCTGTTTTTCCTCAGCTGAAAGCCCTGCGAACTCATCCTTTTTTTGCTCAACCGGAATCCAGTTCACATTCCACCATTTTACGATACTGTTCTTCATTTTTTCTCTGCGGTTTCTTTCATCAATTAAATCTTTCATTGTTATTCCTGCTCTTTTCTTATTTGTCTTAGAGTCACTTCAAAGAAAACAATCTTCCTATCATCATATTAGCATACTTTTTTCAAAAAAAGAAGTTCCTTTTTGAATAAAAAATCCCCTTGCGGCGCACCCTTTTATATATCAGCAAATCATTTTTCGGAGGTGCTATTCATGGCTGTCTACAAAGTAGAAATCTGCGGTGTCAATACCGCAAAACTGCCCATTTTATCGGAGGAAGAAAAGTCAGAACTGTTTGCCCGCATCAAGCAGGGAGATAAATCCGCCAGAGAACAGTATATCAAAGGAAATCTCCGTCTTGTCTTAAGCGTCATCAAACGTTTCTCCAACAGCAATGAAAACGTAGATGATCTGTTCCAGATTGGCTGCATCGGACTAATGAAATCCATCGACAATTTTGACGATACCATCGGTGTCAAATTTAGTACCTACGCAGTTCCTATGATTATCGGCGAAATCAGACGGTATCTAAGGGATAACAACAGCATCCGTGTCAGCCGCTCCCTACGGGATACCGCCTACAAAGCCATTCACACAAAAGAACTTTTAATCCGCAACTCTATGCAGGAGCCAACAATCGAAGACATTGCCAAAGAAGCTGGTATTCCCAAGGAAGACATTCTCTTTGCTCTAGATGCTATCCAAAGCCCGGTAAGTCTCTATGATCCTGTCTACACCGACGGAGGTGACACGCTCTATGTCATGGACCAAATCAGTGACAAACAGAACCGTGAAGACAAATGGGTGGAAAGCCTTTCTCTAAACGATGCCATGAAACGCTTAAACGAACGGGAAAACCATATCATCAAACTCCGCTTTTTTGAAGGCAAAACCCAGATGGAGGTTGCTGAGGAAATCCACATTTCCCAGGCACAGGTCAGCCGTCTGGAGAAATCTGCCCTAAAAAGTATGAAAAGCTATCTTTCTACCGATCCCACTTATCGCAAAGTGCCGTAATCTGATCTGCAAATTT
Organism: uncultured Lachnospiraceae bacterium; assembly: GCA_945868305.1. Taxonomy (GTDB): domain Bacteria; phylum Bacillota; class Clostridia; order Lachnospirales; family Lachnospiraceae; genus Roseburia_D. The sequence continues at coordinate 9,871 of CAMBKU010000047.1, forward strand.
AGCAAGATCTTTATTCGGCAGCCCTTCATTTTTCTGAATAACAGTAATAAGCCTCTGCCCTGCTGCAAGAAGCCTTGCAAAAACATTGGAGACCACACGACTGGAGGTTTTTTCCTTTTTCTTTACAATTTCGCGCGTTCCTTCTTTAATGCACTCACCAGTCATCAAATCGTAAATATCTCCACTGTAAGGTGCTTTTGCATCATATCCCAGTTCTTTTCTTAAATGTGAGGCAAATGAATTGCAGACTTCATCATCACCATGCACAACAAACACCTTTTGAGGCGGATTTTCGGAAAATGCTGCCGCCCATTTTGTCAAGTGCTCCTTATCCGCATGTCCGCTGATACCCGGCAGGTTTTCAATATTTGCATGTACCTCTATCTGCTCTCCAAATAATTTTACCTCTTTTGCTCCGTTTAAAAGGTTAAAACCAAGTGTTCCAGGCACCTGGAAACCCACAAACAGAATCGTAGATTCCTCACGCCAGAGATTGTGCTTCAGATGATGACGGATACGGCCTGCCTCACACATACCCGATGCCGAAATAATGACCACCGGTTTTGGGATAAAATTGATCATCTTAGATTCTTCGCTGGTAACCGCCGTCTTCAATCCCGGAAAGCTGATTGGATTTATCCCCTTTTTTACCAGCTCCATGGCTTCCTCGTCAAAACACTCAGAAACACTCTTATGAAAAATATTAGTTGCCTCCACAGCCAAAGGACTGTCAATGTATACCTCAAAACCCTCAAACTCCGGAAGCAGATGCTCCGTTTTGATTCTCCGCAGGAAATACAGCATTTCCTGTGTACGACCAACGGAAAATGCCGGTATTACAACATTTCCGCCCCGGATAAAGGTTTCCTTTATTACTCTCGCCAATTCGGATGCATAATCCGGCGGAACAGCATGCAGCTTGTCACCGTAGGTAGATTCCATAATAACATAATCTGCATCTTTGATATATTTGGGGTCTTTGATAAGCGGATGATTTCCGTTTCCAATATCCCCGGAGAATACAAGTTTCTTTTCGATTCCTTCCTCCCGAAGCCAGATTTCAATACTGGAGGAACCGAGGAGATGACCTGCATCCACAAAACGAATAGTCAAATCCTCACATACCTCCACCTGCTTTTCATACTCGCAGGAAACAAAATGCTCCAATACTCCTTGCGCATCATCCATATTGTAAAGCGGGACAACCTCCGGTTTACCTGCACGTTTTGCCTTCCGATTGCGCCACTCCGCCTCAAACATCTGAATATGCGCACTGTCCTTTAACATGATGTTGCAAAGCTCACAGGTCGCACGAGTCGCAAAAATCTTTCCGCGAAACCCGTGGCTGTACAAAAGTGGCAGCAAACCGGAATGATCGATGTGCGCATGTGTCACAAATACATAATCTATATCCGATGCATTCACCGGGATTTCTTGATTTACATACAAATCCGGTCCCTGTTCCATTCCACAGTCCACCAAGAAATGTTTGTTCCCATAGGAAACAAAATGACAGCTTCCCGTAACTTCATGTGCCGCACCTAAAAATTCTAATAACATAGCCACCATCTCCTACCAGTTTTGTTACTGTTATTTTACCATGTTTTTTGTATTATTTATAGAGTTTTTTATTCAAATCGCACAATTTCTTTTTTTAATCGTTTCATAATCTTCTTTTCCAATCTGGAAATATAGGACTGTGAAATTCCCATCCGGTCTGCCACCTCCTTTTGCGTCATTTCCTCTCCTCCCGCAGTATTTAGTCCAAAACGCATCTCTACAATCATTCTTTCCCTGCCGGAAAGCTTTTCGATTGCCTTTCCAAGCAATTTCCTTTCCACCTCGCTTTCAATATCCTTTGAAATTAAATCCTCATCCGTTCCCAGAATATCAGAAAGCAAAAGCTCATTTCCGTCCCAATCCACATTTAATGGCTCGTCAATAGATACCTCTAACTTTGTCTTACTGTTGCGGCGCAAATACATTAAAATCTCATTTTCAATACAACGGGAAGCATAGGTTGCCAGCTTGATATTTTTTCCCGGATTAAAGGTATTGATTGCCTTAATCAATCCAATCGTCCCAATAGAAATCAAATCCTCCACACCTATTCCCGTATTATCAAATTTTTTTGCTATGTACACCACAAGCCTCAGATTATGCTCAATCAGCTTCTTTTTCGCTTCTCCATCCTCTCCCTCCAGTTTTTCAATACACTCTGCTTCCTCGCTTGCTTCTAAGGGAGGCGGTAAAACCTCCGCTCCCCCGATATAATGAATATCCTTTTCCCGTTTAAACATCAGGCTGTACAAAGACGGCATGATTTTAAGCTGAAAGTGCTCCGGTATGCTTACCTTAATATACATCTTATCTTCTCCTTAACCTCTTAAAATTTTTTCATTTAAGAGCATCTGATACCCGGCATTCTGAAAAAGTTCCTTTCTCCCCAGACCGAGAATGACCGGTTTTACCTCTATTTGCTCCTTTCTTTTGTAAACCACCATCTTTTCCGCCGTAACAACTTTTATTACTCCGTTCTCCCTCCCCAGGGAACAGAACGGAATCAGCCTTGCGTGCATTTTGGGATCCATAATCTGACCAATCAATGCTTCGTCCATAATCTGAACCGGTTCACGAAAAAACGGATCTATCAGAAGATTCCCTGAATCATAGTAAGCACGCAGTTCTAATTCCTTTCCTTCCTGACAAATTTTCACCTCATATACCTTTTCCTCAATCCTGCGGTAACGTTCCAAACAGCACAAGACAAATACCCCAATGGTCAGTGCTACAAGCAGCCAGAGAATAAAATGCTGTCTTTTTCCCAATCCAAGATAAAGCCACTGCATACTCCCTCCAAGCAAAAACATCACCAGATAGCAGATAATCCATTCCTCAGCCAGCCTCTTTATGCCCTTTCCCCGAAATACACAAAACAGCATAACCGGATTCACCAGAAAATGAATTGTTAACTGGTACCACAAATAATCAGACATTTTTAAAAACAGCAATGCACTGATAATTGCAGCTCCCAAGCTCGCTAAAAACATAGAAAGCAGCCCGGCCCTCCGGTGTAGTATTTCATTTGTAAGCATTAAAACCAAAAAATCCATCAGGCCATTTGTCATAATAAAAACATCTATGTACAACTCATATCTCAAGTTCCACCTCCTGCTCGCCCCATTTCTGCTACCTCCCCATTATAGAAAACGAAGCCTGTTTTTTTTGTCAAAAGCCTTCCCCCCTTTTTTCAAAATTGTTTACAAAAAGGGACAATTTCATGGTGCAAGCTTCAAAAAAGCCGTAATAAGAGCCTTCAGAATAAATCTGAAGGCTCTTATTACGGCTTTTTGTCCTTTTTATGTATATTTTCTATTTTCTTGTATTTTTCAAAAATTCAGGAATTTTGATATCTTTCTCCTGTACGGTACTTTCCGGACGTTTCGGTTTCTGAATACCATTGAAATTCGCAGATGAAGCAGATGCTGTATTTCCAAATCCAGTTCCCGCATTGAGCGGTCTTGCTCCTAATCCGCCATTTACAGGTCTTGCTGACGGCTTGCTGGAAGCATACTTTAAGTTTGCCATACCGGACATCATCTTAGGTGAAGGCGCTGCTTCCTCCAATCCCGTTGCAATAACGGTAATAGTAGCCTCATCTGTCTTTGTCTCATCATATTTCGCACCAAAGATGATATTTGCATCATCTCCGGCAAGATCCTGTACATAACTTGCTGCATCGTTGGCATCCATAAGTGAAATATCACCGGATATATTAATAATAACATGGGATGCACCCGTAATCGTCGTCTCAAGAAGCGGACTTGCAACTGCAAGCTTAACTGCTTCGATTGCCTTGTCATCACCTTTTGCCATACCGATACCAATATGTGCAAGACCCTTGTCCTTCATAACGGTCTGAACATCCGCAAAATCAAGATTAATAAGCGCCGGAAGATTAATCAAATCTGTAATTCCCTGTACAGCCTGCTGAAGTACCTCATCCGCCTTCTTTAAAGCATCCGGCATTGTAGTTCTCCGATCCACAATCTCAAGAAGCTTATCATTTGGAATCACAATCAATGTGTCAACACTCTCTTTTAAACGTTCAATACCGGAAAGCGCATTGACCATACGTGTCTTTGCCTCAAATTTAAACGGCTTTGTCACGACACCAACCGTCAAAATGCCCTGCTCCTTAGCAATCTTTGCCACTACCGGAGCAGCTCCAGTACCGGTACCGCCACCCATACCGCAGGTGACAAACACCATATCCGCGCCTTTTACGGCAGCCTCCAAATCCTCTGCATTCTCCTCTGCTGCTTTCTCACCAATCTCCGGCTGAGCCCCCGCTCCGAGACCTTTTGTCAATTTCTCGCCAATCTGAAGTAAGGTAGGCGCTTTGCAAAGATTCAAAGCCTGTTTATCCGTATTAATACCAATGAACTCAACTCCACCGATATTTTCATCGATCATTCGGTTTACAGCATTGTTTCCTGCTCCACCAACGCCGATTACAATAATTTTTGCATTGGAATCTGTTTCCGTAGTTTTTATTTCAAGCAAGGTAGTTCCTCCTTCTCTCCCTTATATACTTCTGTCAAGATAACTCTTAATTCTAATCATATACTCTATAATATAATTTTTAATAAAAATAATCAACCTTATTTTTCGAAAATCCGAAATTAATTTTATTCGTTTTTTACAAAAGTAATATCACTTGTTTCCTCTGACCAGCTTTCCATATGCAAAACACCGTTCATTCCTACAATGTTCGGATAAATATAGGACAGGCGGCTGATCTTCTCTGTCATATTGTCCGAATTTCCAAGCATAACCGCCACATTTCCATAATATAGCGTAATCTGCTTTTGTGCGTCATAATTAATCGTATCCGGTATCAGCTCGTACTTTTTTAAGGTCTGAGTCAGAGCAAGCAATGTTTTTAACGCCTTTTTATCGTCAAAAGAAAGCTTTTCATAGAGCACCACATGATCGCAGGAAAGCCCGGTAATCTTTGGAACTCCCTCAATAATTCTGGAAGAAGTTTCCTCCACAAAACCATCCTTGTCAAAATAAGCATTCTTCCCAAGGGAATCAATATACAAATACCCCAGAAGTCCTTTTTCATAAACACTGATATGTATGCTGTGTGGATCCTTTAAGGAAACCTCCATAGTATCCACAAAAGGAACCTCTTTGGTCTTTGACACTTTATATTTCAGATAAACATATAGGGAATTCCAGGAATAGGAATCATTCAGGATACTTGCTTCTATCTGTTCATCAGAATACAGTTCATTCCCCTCTACCTCTACCTGCTTTACCGTAAATACCTGAATTACTATAAATCCCGTCAATACAAGAAACAGCAAAATGGAAAGGATAACAATCATTATTCGTTTCTTCCGTTTTTTCTTTTTTCTCTCATCTCGAATCATGCTATCATGCCTCTAATTTTATTCCTCTCGATACGCTTAAAGCCAGACCCATCTCGGAAAGTAAAAACAAAATCGAAGTACCGCCGTAGCTGATAAACGGCAGCGTAATACCGGTATTCGGAATCGTATTTGTGACAACGGCGATATTCAAAATGACCTGAATTGCCACATGGGCCATAACTCCCACTACAATCAGTGCGCCATACAAATCCGGTGCATTATTGGCTATCACCATAAAACGCCATATCATCAGCAGAAACAGCAGGATAACACAGATGGCGCCAAAAAGTCCCAGTTCCTCACAGATAATGGAAAAAATCATATCGTTCTGTGCTTCCGGTACGAAGCCCAACTTCTGCATACTTTCTCCCAGCCCTTTGCCAAAAAGCCCACCAGAACCAATCGCATAAAGTCCCTGCAGCGTCTGGTATCCCTTATCATAGTTTTCCGGATGCAGCCAGATTTTGATTCGGTCGGCACGATAGCTTTCAAACATGATAAATGCCACACCAAAAGCAACACCCATGACACCCATCAGAACAAACTGTAGATACTTCGGGCTTGCCACAAAAACAAGTGCCACCGCTATTCCGAGAATAATGATAGCCGTACTGAGATTATTGTATGCGATTACTGCCACAATTGGAAGTACGGTCGCAACAACCTTTACTACATTGCTGAATTTTGCCATTTTTTTCGGCATCCGACTAATCATTGTCGCAAGGAATATTATGACGCAAAGCTTTGCAAAATCGGAAGGCTGAAATGACAACGGTCCTAAACGCAGCCATCTTTTCGAGCCATTTACGCTGCTTCCGATAAAAATAACGGAAGTACACAATATTAACGCTACCAGATAAGCTACCCCTCCGAACTGTATCCAGAAATGATAATCAATTTTTGATATCACATACATTGCCACAAGTCCGAGTACCGTTGCAAACATCTGTTTTTTGAGATAATACGCCGCATCTCCGAATTTTACTTCTCCATTATAGGAACTGGTGCTGTAAAGCATTACCAGACCAAAACAGACCAGAAATATAATAATAAATAAAAGGCTGTAGTCAAAATATTTAATTGGCTTTTCCCGCTTTGCCCCCTGCCTTTTACTCATTCACTCACTCCTTTAGATTTCTTACAATCTCTTTAAACATATCTCCACGCTGCTCATAGCTCCCAAACATATCCCAGCTTGCGCAGGCCGGTGACAGTAAAACAGCATCTCCTTCTTCAGCATTATCATAGCAGATCTGGATTGCATCCTCTAAGGAATCCGCAAATACAATTTCCGTAAAGCCGCAATTTTTTGCCGTATCTGCGATTTTTTCTTTTGTCTCCCCAATCAGGACAAGTTTTTTCACCTTTCCGTCAAAGGCATTGATCCACTCATCATATTCTGACTGCTTATCATAGCCTCCGCCAATCAAAAGCGTCGGGCGGTTCATGGCACGGATACCCTGAATTGCCGCATCCGGATTGGTTCCCTTGGAATCATTGTAGAATTTCACGCCTCGTTTTTCTGTCACATATTCAATTCTATGCTCCACTGCCTGAAATCTGACTAAAACTTCTTTGATTTTTTCCATTGGAACACCAAAACTGTCTGCCATTGCGGCTGCCGCCATAACATTTTCATAGTTATGTTTTCCAAGCAGGTTTAACTCATTCACATTGCAGATGATTTCTTCTTTGCCGCCAAAACTCCGGCAGATATTCTCTCCATCCAGATAATAGCCATCAGAAAGCTTTTGTCTGCTACTAAAATAAACCACCTTCGTCTGCAGATTTTCTCCAAACTTGCGTAAGACCTCATCTTCGTAGTTGAGTACACAGGTGCAGGAAGCATCCTGATTTTTGGTAATGCTTTCCTTTGCCTCAATATAATTTTCCATAGTATGATGACGATTTAAATGATCCGGTGTGATATTCAAAATTGCTGTCACTTCCGGTCTAAAGTCCACTGCAGTCTCAAGCTGGAAACTACTGATCTCCGCAACAGTCACCGTATCATCCGTTGTATCCGCAGCCACACTGGTATATGGAATTCCTATATTTCCAACTACCTTTACATCCGTAAAGTAGTTTTTCATAATTTCCCCAAGCAGTGCTGTCGTAGTCGTCTTTCCATTGGTTCCTGTAATTGCTAAAATCTTTCCCTTCGCACATTGATATGCCAGTTCGATTTCACCAATAATCGGAAGTCCCTTCTCCCGCAATTTATTCACCATCGGAAGATCGGTAGGAACACCCGGGCTTAACACAACGATATCCAAAGCATCCATATCCTGCTCCTGTAATTCACCAATTACGATTTTCGCCTCAGCAAAGGCTTCGGATTTTGCTCGAATCTCAGTTTCCTGCAATTTATTATTTCCCTCAAAGATAACCATCTTTGCATTTTTCTTCTGTAATAATTCCGCTGCGGCAATACCGCTCTTTCCCGTCCCTACAACAAGGACCTTTTTTCCTGTAAATTCCATATTTTTTCCTTTCTGCTGCTTTAAAGCGCAAGCAGTGCAATCATGCACAAGATGGCAGTTGTAATGGAAAATACCGCCACTACCTTGGTTTCTGACCAGCCACCCAGTTCAAAATGATGATGAATCGGCGCCATTCGGAAAATCCGCTTTCCTCCGGTCTTCTTAAAATAAGTGACCTGAATAATAACAGACAGCACCTCCACCAGATAAATAAATCCCACAATCAGAATAAAAAGCGGCATCTGGAGCATATATGCCGTTCCTGCCACAAAGCCACCCAGTGCCAGTGAACCGGTGTCTCCCATAAATATACTTGCCGGATATACATTAAACAATAAAAAGCCAAGCAATGCTCCCACAACGGCACAGGTAATCGGTTCTATCCCACTGCCTGTTCCAACCGCAACCACGCTAAAAAATGTTGCCACCATAACTGTCACACTGGAAGCAAGACCGTCCAGCCCATCTGTGAAATTTACACCATTTACGGTTCCAATCACCACAAAAAATAAAAGCGGAACCGCAACCCATCCAATATCCAGATATTTCCCACCACTAAATGGTATCAGCATAGTAAGCGAAACACCGGAAACCTTTACCATATAGATAGCAAAAACTGCAGTCACGATAATCTGTAAAATCATCTTCTGCCATGCAAGCAGTCCATCCGAACGGCGCAAAACCACTTTTAAATAGTCATCCAGAAAACCGATAATTCCAAAACCAACCGTCAAAAATAAGATTGGAATAATCTTCGGATAATCTTTGATATAAAAAAGACTGGTGATAATAATACTGGTAAGGATAATAATTCCGCCCATGGTAGGCGTTCCCATCTTCTTTTGATGAGATTCAAGCTCCTTACGCTCCGTCTGTCCAACCTTTAATTTTCTTAAGAACGGTATCACAAACGGTGCCAGAACTGCACTGATGGCAAACGCAAGGATTACCGGTATTACTACATGATATGACATAAAACTTACACCTCTTTATTGTACTCTTTTTTGCCTTTTGTCCATACTTACCCAGTATACGTTATTTTATGCTATTGTGCAAGTGATTCTGACTTTTCAATCCCCAAATAAGGCAGAATATTCTCAAAAATTTCCTTACAGACCGGAGCTGCTATCGTACCACCATAATATACTCCCTGCGGATTATTGATTATCACCAGGCATAATACCTGTGGGTCTTCAGCCGGAGCAAAACCAAGAAAGGAAGCAATATATTTATGGGCACTCCGGGGCAATGTCTGTGAGGTTGCCGTTTTCCCGCCAATGGAATAGCCCTCGATTTTCGCATTCTTACCGCCACCCTCCGACACTACTTTTTCTAACAGTGTTCGCATCGTCTGAGAAGTCTCTGCACTTACGATTCCCTCCACACTGTCATACTGAAAGACTTCCACATCTTTTCCTTCCGGCGTCTGTACTTTGATACCAAAATGCGGTGTCACACGTGTTCCGCCATTAATAATAGAAGAAACCGTCGTTGCAAGCTGTATTGGCGTAATCTGAAAAGACTGCCCAAATGACATGGTCGCAAGTTCCACCTGCCCGATATTCTCCAAAGAATGCATAATCGTTGCCGCCTCTCCCGGAAGATCAATATTTGTTTTAGAAAGCAATCCGAATTGGCGGAAATAATGGTAAAAATTATCTGCCCCAAGCCGCAGTCCAAGTTCTATAAAAACTGGGTTACAGG
>CAMBKU010000048.1 GCA_945868305.1 uncultured Lachnospiraceae bacterium
AGGGAGAACCACGGGTTATAGTCCGATGCATTTGTGGTTTTTATTATTTTTGTTTGTATTTTCCCTTGTGTGTGCGCCTGCGTTTGCAAAGTGTAATCATCCAATAAGGCAGGAAAAAATGGCAGGATTCTTTCAGAAGCCCGGGATGCTGTTGCTTTTTGTAATACCATATCCGTTTATTTTTTTGATTGAAATTATGGATGAAATGAATCCGCTCGCATATTTGTACTTATTTTTGGTGGGATATGTGTTTGCTACCAGTGAAAAGTATCAGCAGGCACTGGACAGGGATAAGTGGCTTTATACAGTTCTTGCAGTCGTTACCATTGGAGTCAGTCTCTATTCCTGGTTCTGGTATCAGGGAAGTGGAAGCTATCTGCTTGCATATTGTGTGAAAGCTGCCAGAATCCTCTCACCTTTTGCCATTATAGGATTGGGGCACAGCTATATAAAAAGCAAGAATTCGAGATTATTAAATTATTTGAATCAGGCAAATTTTTTTATATATCTGATACATATGTTGGTACTGACGGCGGTTGGATATGTAGTATTGCAGTTTTCTGTTAATCCAATCATACAGTTTTTTATGATAAATCTGGCGTCCTATGGAATCTGCTTTGGCATATTTGAAATTTATCGGAGAGGACGACAGAAATATAAAAAATAGAAAATGAGAGAACTCTCACTTTTTTTGTTGACGCCAGGAGAATTATCCTATAATATAAATGAGGCAAGTCTCATTTATATTATAGGAGGTTATTATGAGTAAAACGATAGGAAAATATTTAGCAACTACATTTATCGTATCATGGCTGTTATGGGGAAGTGTTGCCGTAGCCGGCAAATTAGGAATGGAATGGCTTATGTTTGGCAGCCCGCTTGGTATGATTTTGTATGTACTTGGCGGAATTTCACCGGCAATATGTGAGATTACACTCAAGAAGAAAAGCAGTACAAAAGAGGAATTTAAAAAATTTATAAAGAGTATTGTGAACCCAAAGCATTCTATATGGATGTATGTATATGCGATTGGAGGAGCAATGGCCATTCAGGCGATTCCGCTGTTGTTTCATCTTACCGAGGTAAAGCAGCCATTGTATATTGGATTTGTTATGATTATTCCCATGATTATCGGTGGCGGTATAGAAGAAATAGGATGGAGAGGATTATTACAACCGCAGTTAGAGGAAAAATATCCTCATATTGTAGCAGCAATTAGTGTTGGTGTCATTTGGGCAATCTGGCATCTGCCGTTATGGTTTATTGACGGGACAAATCAGCAGAGCATGAATTTTATATGGTTTTGCATCAATACGATTATGTTGTCATTTTTTATCGGTTCTGTAACTTATGTATCAAAAAGCATTTTTATGGCAATCCTTGCTCATGCGTCCATTAATGCCTTTTGGGAAGTAATGGCGGCAACAGACAAAATTATTCCTTCCCTTCTTCTGATGTTTTTTGTTATCATTGTAACGATGATAATTGACTATTTTGCAGGGAGGAAGGCAATATGCCGAAAGTGACAGAAGAATATAAAAAAGAAAAGAGAAAGCAGATTGTACAGGCGGCATTGGAAATATTAGAGAAAAAACCGCTTTATGAAATGAATATGCTCGAAGTCGTAAAGCAGGCAAAATTATCCAAAGGCGGAATTTATCTGTATTTTTCTGATATTGATGAACTGCTTATTGAGACCATCAACACTATTTTTTCCGGTCAGGAGGAAATCACCTTTTCCGTGAATGATAAGGAGGAAGATATAGAAGCAGGTCTTATCCGCATTTTTTGCCAATTGGGGGACTACATAGAGGCATGTCCGCCGATTGTAAGCAAGATTCGATATGAATTAGTAATCTATATGACAAATAATCCAAAAAAAATGGAAAAAATTTTGCCCAGGTTAAAATTGCAGCAGACAGGAGCACAATTTATGGCGTCCGTAACGGAGCTTATTCAAAAGGGAATGGAACAGAATCTGTTTCGCAGGGATATTAACATGGATGCAATTTTGACGAATATATCTGTATATATAGATGGAATGACAGATTTTGTCGTTAGAATGACGGCATACAATGGACCAAAGTTAAGTAGTCCGGTGCAGGTTTATTTTGAGCAGTTTATTCGAAGTGAAATACTGCAATGGAAACAGCAATGCGATGTATCGGAGTAACTGTAGGCGAGGCGAGGAGAAATGGAATACACAGTAAATAAACTGGCAAAAATTTCAGGAGTGAGCGCGAGGACGCTCCATTATTATGATGAGATAGGTCTGCTTCGTCCAATGCGTATTGCAGAAAACGGATACAGAATATATGGGCCAAAGGAAGTGGATTTGCTTCAGCAGATACTTTTTTATCGCGAACTGGGCGTACCCCTAAAAAAAATAGGTCAAATGTTATATACTCCGGGTTATGACAGAAAGAAGGAGTTAGAAGAGCAATTATGTGCTCTTATGCAGCGGAAAAATCAGATAGAGCTTCTGATTCACAATGTGGAAAAAACAATTAGCGCGATGAAAGGGGAAACGGTCATGAGTGATATAGAAAAATTTGAAGGCTTTAAGCGGAAGATGATTGCTGATAATGAAGCAGCATACGGCAAAGAAATCCGTGAAAGGTACGGGGATGAGCTTATCGATGCTTCCAATGAAAAAGTAAAAAATATGACCGAAGAGCAGTGGGAAGAAGCACAGGCATTGAGTGAGCAGATAAACGAAACATTAAAAGAAGCTTTTTGGCAGGGGGATCCGGCCAGCGAAATGGCGCAGAAAGCCTGCGATTTACACCGGAAGTGGCTTTGCATGTTTTGGAAAGAAGGAACATATTCGAAAGAAGCGCATAAAGCGCTGGCGGAAGGGTATGCCACGGATGAGCGATTTACTGCTTATTACGATAAAATCGCAGAAGGCTGCACGAAATTTTTACGGGATGCGATTGTTATTTATTGCAATAAAGACGAAACAGACTATTGACCATGACGTTACGTCATAGTATATCCTTTATTTATCATAATAAGTAAAGGAGTACACGAAAATGAATACAGTTGTTGTGAAAGCAATCCGTTCGGATGGTATTTATAGAAAAATCATGGAAGCGCCCATGGAAAAAAAGGCTGATATCTACCGTTATGAGCTGATGAAACCATTTGAAGAGAAATGGGGGGTTTACAACTGCCCTTTAAAGGCTAAGCAGCCGAATGGATATGATGTCATTATGGCAAGTGGGATGATGGGTTTTCTCTTGCCGGAGAAAATCGATGCATCTATGGAAGCCGGCATTGATTTACTAGGTGATAATGAATTCTGGAATCAGTGTCAGCTTTCCATAGAAACGTCACTGAAATATTTTGTGGATGCGGGCGTGGATTTGCCGATAAAAGAATATCTTTTTACCATGATACTGGCGGACGAAAAAAGTCCATACTCAATTATGAATGACAATTGCTGCGGAGACGGCGGAATTCCGGGATACATAATGGGCACGCTCGTTCCCTCTGAACATACATTAAGCCGGATGCCCGTAATACTGGCGCATGAAACGAACCATAATGTGAGATTCCAGATAGAAAAATGGAGAAATGATATTTCTCTTGGTGAGTATATGGTTTGTGAGGGATTGGCAGAGAACTTTGCAACATTCATATATGGGGAGGAGCAGATTGGACCATGGGTGAGCAGGACAGATATGCAGACGTTGAATGAATATATCAAGCCACTGATATATCCTGCACTTGAGGTTTTTGGATTTGATAATATCACTGCCTATATGTATGGCGACGAGATGGCAAAAATGCGGAATTTTTTTCCGGTAGGGATGCCTTATTGCGCAGGATATGCCTGTGGATACCATCTGATAAAGCACTACCTGAAAAAAACAGGAAAGTCCATTGTTGAGGCGACACTTACTCCCTCGAAAGAGATTTTAAAAGCGACAGAAGATTTTTGGGAGGAAACCTGTACCGGGCAATAAGTAATACGGCTATGTATATTAACAAATAAATATGCATAGCTGTATTATTTTAAAAAATACTAATCTACTTCACAATCATTTCGATTTCACAACAAGACATTAAAATATATCCGCCAAATTTTCATTGTCCGCAGCTAATTTAAGTCGTACTGAAATGCTATCAATTGCATAGCTTAGATATTCCATTAGCTGTAGGTCATTTTCATAGTATTTTTGAATAATTATATTTATTGCGCTTTTTAGTTTTTCATGTAAGGTATACGAATCTTCTTTCTGTATCATTTCTTGCATTCTTTTATACTCAGGCAAATCAAATTCCATGTTTTCAATATCTTTACCTACCAAAATATGAAAAATTAGATTCATAAGGATGATTTCACATATATTATCTATCGCAAGTTTATATTCACTATTATATTTGGAAAGTACTTCAACTACATATTCATGAGAAAATCTGTTCAGAAACTTTTGTTCCAGTTGTATGCATAACACATAATCATATATTTTATCGCTTCCAGTATGTTCCGGATTATCTATCAATACTGGATAATCTAAAGTTAGTATTGTATTCTGTGGCTCATATTTCAAATCATACCATTTAAAGAACTCCGGCAACCCTTTTGCTACTGTGTCATACAGACACTCATTTTCATAGCTGTAAAAATGAACCATAACCTCATTATATAAAGATAATGTATATTTTGTCTTTTTTTCAACACATTTTGCACCAATGTCATATGCTTTTTCAGGTGACAATTCACTATTTTCTATAAGAGAAAACTGTTCTTCCCACTCGCCTTCATGAATACTGTATAGCACAGCCTCCATTAACTGTTGTGCCTTTTCATATGTTATAGAAGTGCTTTCTCCTGCCGTATATCCCTCCGCAAGCTTTGCCACAATCGGTACTAACTCTTCCATTTTATATTTCATTCCAACTACCCCCAGCAAAGATCTTTCAATGTTTCAAAATACAACTCGTAACTCCAACGTTCCTGGGTATCAAATTTTGAGTATTCACCATATCCGTCCGTACCTTTATACCCATCATATCCTGCTCTGATTGCCTGTGCAAAATTTGCAAGACATGTTGTTTCTAAAAATTCCAAGTCACCAAAGCAAAGTTTTTCATATTGTTCTCTCATAAGATGAAGAAGCTCATCATCCGTAATTTCATCATTCATCTCATTTTTATACAAATAAAAAATTTCCTGCAAACGAATAATTGTATCAACATAATTATTCTGATCAATATAATCTGAATCACAGAACTCATGAATAATCTTCGTTGCAATACCCTCTCCAAACTCAACACGACGCTGCACTTTAAGTTCATTTTTTCTGTTATCCAAAATCAATTGTGCATCCTGCTGTGATAACGTAAGCCCAAACTGTTCTGTATACTGATTTGTTTCAATGACCTTTGATAACTGATTTTGATTTTGTAACAAACTGATCCAGTTATTATCCATCTTATGCCAACCTCCTTCTCCCGATAATGGGTCATTATAACAGCCGCTCTGGCACATAAACAGTCTGGAAATTTCAAGCATTTTGTGCTATAATAGTAGTGTAAGGAGGGAACGATATTGTTCACCTCCTTACACTATTTTCTTCAAAATAATATGAAATTTTCTTTACTGTCAATGATAACATAAAAATAAGCTGATGTATATTTTTTATTAATATACATTAACTTATAAAGAGAGAGCTTCTTGTGAGAAAAATAGGTGAAAAAGAAAGTAGAGAGGGTAAAATGAAGACAATTATATATTATTTTAGTGGTACCGGAAACAATCTTTTTATCGCAAAGCAGATAGCAAAGAATCTGCCGGGAACAGAGATAAGACCAATAAGGGAGCTGGAAAAGAATAAGGAAATTCAGAATTGCTATGATTGGGTTGGCTATATAGGACCTTCCTATTTTTCTCATATTCCACCATATATGATGTCATGTATGGAAGGTGTAAAATATGCAGAACATCAGAAAATCTTTCTGGTGTGTGGCTGCGGCGGAAACCGGGGTATGGCAATTCAGGATATGAGACAGCAGGTAAATGCAAGTGGAAAAGAAAGCAGCTTAGAATATATGGTAATACAGCCGGGAAACTATATTCTTTCTTATGGTGCTTTTCCGGATATTTATCAGAAGTTAACCTGCCTGATAGCAAATCGGAAAGTAAAAAAAATAGCCGAAGATATTCAGAACAATCGAAATCGGAAAAACTTAAAACCCGGTATTTTTTATAAGGATTCTTCAGAGGAACGATTACAAAAAAGCATTGCTGATTTTTCTGCTATTGGAAAGCAGTATCAGGTAAATGATAAGTGTATCGGTTGTGGTATGTGCGAAAAAGTTTGTCCTGTCGGAAACATTACCATAAAAGAGGGGAAGGTTATTTTTGGAGATCATTGTAATCAGTGCATGGCGTGTATCCAATGGTGTGGACAGAGGGCAATCCATTTTGATGAGAAAGAGGAAAAAAGAAAACGCTATCACAATTCTAATATATCGGCAAGTGAATTATGGAGATAGAGAGAGGGAGAAGAATGCATGAAGTATGCAGAACAATACTAAAGGTTGTAATGTGGATTTTGATTATTGGTTTTGGGTGCAATTTTATTATGCAGACAATCAGTTATGCATTTTACAAAAACGCAAAACCAATGAAAGAGGTTATCTATGAACCGGAGTATATTAAGATGACAGATAACTTGTCCGGATACGGCTACAACCTTAATGCAAAATCAAACGAAGTAATTCTGTTTTTTGGTGGTTCAAATTACATAGCATATAATTCCATCGGCAGGTTTGCCGGCAACTATGCGTGTCCGTTTATTTCCGCAGATTACTACGGGACACAGGGAAGTAAAGGGAAAATGAATCTTAAAACAATGCAGAAAACAGCGACGGATTTGTATGACTGGGCAAAAGAGGAGTATCCGGATGCTGAGATTATTGTTATGGGACATAGTTATGGCACAGGTATGGCAGCATATCTTGCGAGTGCGAGAGAATGCCACACATTAATTTTGTTATCTGCATATCGTGATTTGACAGATTTATATAATAAAATGATTCCGATTTTCTTTGGACCGATGGAAATCTTTATTTCCAATAATATTAAAATAGATGAATATGCCAGAAGTGTAATGTGTCCGGTGTATGTGATTGGATCGAATGCAGATCGCACGTTGGACGCTGCACTTCAACAGAAGGTGGCAGAATGTTTTGACAATGCAGAAATTAAAATCTTTGAGGGAGTCAGTCATGAAGATTATCTGGTCACGGAAGATGTTGTTGCGTATATCAGGGCAATTGCTGAAGATATTTGATGCAGCAGTGGGCTGAAAACAGGTCTTCTCAAAAACGGTCAATGGCTATATAGTGTAACTATAGCTATTGACCGTTTTGTACAAAAAGGAGAACCAAAGTAATGGTAATGAAAGAATTTGGATGCAATAATGAAAAAAAGATACTGCTCATTCACGGTGCCGGAACCAGTTACAAAATGTGGACGGCGCAAATAGAGATGTTGTCGGATGAGTATCATCTTTATGTACCTACTTTGAATGGTCATGTGATAGGAGAAGACAGGGAATATGTGGGACCGGCAAAGGAAGCAGAAGAAATAGTGGAATGGTTCAAAAAACGTGACATCCATAAGATACATCTAATAGCAGGAGCATCTTTAGGCGCTTATGTTGCAGCGGAGATTTTGCGAACAAGTCCCGACTTTGCAGAGTATGCATTTATCGAATCGTTAAAATCTTATCATTATGGGGCTGCCATGACGCAGATTTTTTCTGTGTTGGGAGAGAAAATGCTGCGAAAGGCGGCAAGTGTAAAAGGTATCATGGAGGGCGCATATCAAAAAGACTATATATCAGATGACATGAAATATGTTTTGACAAATATGACGAAAGAATCCATACATAACGTCTTGCTGACGGCAGCAAGTTACAGTGTGCCAGAGGGCGAAAAAAATATTACAGCCAAAACATTAATCGTGTATGGAAGCAAAGAAGAAAAATTGTGTAAAAAGAATACAGAACGTTTCATGAAAAAGATGGTGAATGGTCAATGCATGGTACTAGATGGGTATGACCATGGGGAATTAGCCATTGGGAATCCCGAAAAACATGTTAAAATGTTAAGAATGTGGCTGAAAAATGGTACAATAGCAGAGGGCGAAGGAAATGAATGAAAGATTTTTTTTGTTGGATGAAAAACGGCAGCAACAGATATTAGATGCGGGATACAAAGGATTTGCACAAAATACCTATAAAAAGACATTGATGTCTATGGTAGCAGAGGAAGCAGGAATATCAAAATCATTGCTGTTTCATTATTTTGTAAATAAAAAGGAATTCTATTTATATTTGTATGAAAGAGCACTGGCGCGGGTGAAGGAAACGTTGCCAGATGAAACAAATATTGAGGAGAGAGAATTGTTTGAATTGCTGAAAGAGCATATAGAAAAGAAATGGCAATTATTGAAAGAGACGCCATTTTTACTTCAGTTTATGAGTCGCTCCTACTATGAAACAGACGAGACTTTGCAAAAAGAGCTACGTGGTATGACGAGTCGGCATATGACAGAGCCCATAGGTAAAATTATGAAGCGAGCAAAAAATGTAAAAGCAGATCCGGAAAAAGAGGAAATCATCCGGGTAGTACTTTATATCGCAGAAGGTTTTGCATATGCCAATATGGAAACAATTCAAAGAAATCCGCTAGAAGCAATGAGGGAGTTTGACGGTCTGTTAGATTATGTGAAAAAATTATATGATAATAAAAACAGAAATACGTAATTTTTGCGGAGGTATCATGAAATAGAAAAAATAATCTTGACATTCGAAATCATAAAAGTTATTATATACATACCGACGGTATGTATAATGAAACGAATCATTTCGAAATGGAGGCAGGAATGGCAAGAAATAAGTATCCGGAGGAAACACATAAACGGATTTTGGATGTTTCCACTAAGCTGTTTTTTGAGGAAGGTTATGATAAGACTTCTCTCCAGGATATTGTTGATGAGCTTGGTGGAATGACAAAGGGTGCAATCTATCATCATTTTCGGTCGAAAGAAGAAATCTTTATTGCAGTAATGGAGCGTATGTGCGAGGAGAGTAATATCGCAATGGCGAAGCTCAGGGATGATACATCTTTGACGGGAAAACAGAAGCTTCAAAAGATGTTTTCAGATTCGCTGACGAATCCTGAACAAAAGGATAAGTTTGCGGTAACTCCCAATTTGTTGGAAAACCCCAAATTACTGGTATACTATTTGAAAATGGTTGCATATACAGTTGTGCCGGATTACGTTGTACCGGTAATCAAGCAGGGGGTGGAAGATGGCTCAATTGAAACCGATTATCCGGAGGAGCTTGCGGATGTCATCATGTTTTTGACGGATGTGTGGATCAATCCGACAATTTTTAAACTTTCTGCCAAGCAGCTTACGAATCGTATTTTGTTGATTAATGATTTTATGAAGCAATTTGGCATAGAATTAATCAGCCAGGAAATGATTGACTGTATGGTTACATGCAGTAACGTAACTGAATTGTGAGAAACATATAAACTGTCCTAAGGTAGGCATGAAAATGAATATTTGGGACAGTTAAAAAATACCCATATACATACCGACGGTATGTATATGGGTATGGAAAAGAAATATTACGTTATTAGGAGAGAGAGAAAAAGATGTGGAATCGAAATTTTATCATGGTAGTGTTAGGACAGATTGTTTCATTGTTCGGAAACGCAGTTTTGAGGTTTGCGTTACCACTTTATTTATTGAATCAGACAGGCTCAGCAGCATTGTTTGGAGTTGTGAGTGCGTGTGCTTTTATTCCGATGATTGTCTTAAGTCCGATTGGCGGAATTTTTGCAGACCGTGTAAATAAGAGAAATATTATGGTTGTGCTTGATTTCTTGACGGCATTACTGGTACTGGCAATTATTTTGTTGTTAGGGAAAATGGATCTTGTTGTACTTTTGCTGTGCGCATTGTTCACTCTCTATGGTATCAATGGTGCATATCAGCCGGCGGTGCAGGCAAGCATACCGATGCTGCTTCAAGGTGAGCATATTATGCAGGGAAATGCAGTGATTAATCTGGTAAGTTCATTTGCCGGATTGATTGGACCGGTGATTGGCGGTGCACTGTTTGGTTTTTACGGGATGATGCCAATATTGTATGTCAGCGGAATTTGCTTTCTTTTGTCAGCTGTAATGGAGATTTTTATCCGGATTCCTTATGAAAAAAAGCCTGTAAAAGGAAATATTTTTGCAATCGGATTTGGAGATTTAAAGGAGAGCTTTCACTATATGCACAAAGAGCAACCTGTCATCATGCAGTTTTCCCTTGCGGTTGCATCAATCAACATGATATTGAGTGCACTTGTAATTATCGGACTCCCGGTAATTGTGACACAAATGCTTGGCTTTGATAGTGTAACAGCGAATCGGTTGTATGGATATGCCGAGGGTGCTATGGCAATGGGATCCTTGGGCGGTGGAATGGGAGCCGGATTATTTGCAAAAAAAATGAAGGCAAAAAACGGATATCTTCTATTACTATTTGATGCATTGACGCTTGTTCCGATTGGTTTTGCAATTATGTTTCCTATTCCGCAGCTTCTTGCCTATGGAATTATCCTGGTAAGTTGCTTTGGTATGATGTTCCTGGCAACCTTATTCTCTATACAGATTATGTCTTGTCTGCAGACGATGGTACCTACGAATCTGGTTGGAAAGGTCATTTCCTGTGCCCTGTGTATCGGCATGTGTGCATCGCCAATCGGCCAGGCAATCTATGGGGGATTGTTTGAAGTGCTAAAGGAAAAGGTTTTTGTTCTGTTTTTTGTTGCGGCTGTATTGACTATGTTACTGTCTTTGGCAATGAAGAAAGCGTTTAGAAAGCTGGAAGAATTGGTATAAGTTAAAAAATGCTTGACAGATAAGAAGTATTCATATAAAATAATGCGCAACAAGTTGCATATTAAAGGAGCGTATATGCTGGAACAGTATAAGGAACTAGGAAAGGGTATAAAGCAGAAGAAGAATCTGCTGTTTGCAAATGTGTTTATACAAGAGAATTTACTGCATGCAATCGTTGATAGAAATAGCGAGATTTCAAGCAAACAGTGGCTTCTTATGGCAGTATGTAAATCATTTTCAAAACCACAGGATTTGTCTACTCTGGCAAAATACATGGGGTGTTCCAGACAAAATGTAAAGAAGCTCGCCTTACAACTTGAAAAGAAGGGATATATTTCGCTGGTTAAGTCTGTATCAGATGCACGTAGTATATGTGTGGAGATTACCGAAAAAGGATGGGAATTTAGTCAGAGAAATACGGCAATGGCGGAATCAATACACAATGCACTTTTTCAATATTTTTCAGATGAGGATATTGATATGTATTTCGAGCTTTCAATGAAGATGATACAAGGAATAGAAAATCTGGAATGCTTTTTTAAGGAGAAAGACAATGAAAAGTATAATACAAAATGACAAAGTATACACTGTGATAACAGTTGCGATAGTGATACTGGCGGCGCTGAGCTGCTTTGTAGGCATATTTTCAACAGGTGGGAACCATCCGTTAACAATGACTTCGGCTTTTGGGGAAGAAATTCGGTTATATGGAGAAGGATTATATGCCAGAAATTCGTTTTCTATGGCGGTACAAGCAATTGCGCAGGATTATGTGACTCTGATTTTGGTTTTACCATGTACGATGGTTGCCTTGTTTCTTATCAGAAAAAAGAACATTCTTGGTGAGTTCATTCTTACAGGATTGCTCGCGTATTTGCTTTATACATATATGAGTTATTCATTTTTAATGTATTATAATTCATTATTCCTTGTTTATGTAGCATTGATGGCATTATCATTTTATGGGTTTTTGATAGGAATAAACAGACTGCTTGCCAATGAGGTTGTTACGAAGTTAGAAGCAGAGATGAAAACAAAAGGGCTTAGAGTCTTTCTATTCATTACGGGAATTATGATAGGGTTAATGTGGTTAGGAAGAATCATTCCAACAATCGGCAATGAAATTGCGCCGGAAGGACTTGACAACTATGCAACATTAGTAATACAGGCCATGGATTTAGGTATTATTGTGCCAGCATGTTTTGTTATCAGTTATCTGCTAAAAATAAAGAATAGAATGGGTTATATACTCGGACCGGTGATTATTGTAAAAGCCATTACGCTGGTACTTGCAGTACTTTCAATGGGGATTAATATGGCAATCTCAGGAGTGTACGTGGCACCGATTGAGTTTGTGGTTTTTGGAATTATTTTTATGGTAGCTGCATTCTTTTTCGTAAAAATATTGAAAACGATACTAGATATTGCACATGCTGGATTGCTACAATAGTATATAGGGAGAGCATTAAAGGATATGGAACAGAAAAAAGTGAATCAAAACCTGAAATGGTGTATCGTTTACCTGGTTGGAACTATACTACAAATGGCATTGGTATGCGGTATAAAATTGTTTTTGGAAACCATGAATATAAGATACCCGGGAGGATGTATGCTTTTATTTCTTGCTTTTGGCGGTACATCTTCTGCGTTATGGGGGATTATTGTGTCTAAAAAGTCGGGAAATGTCAGCAGATACATAGATGTTTTGAAAGACTATTTTGGACTGAAGCAGCCGATAAGGTTATATGGACTGGTAATGTTGTTTTTACTGATAATATTTGGAATACAAATAGTCACTGGAAAAGTAGTAGATGGAGTCATGTGGCATACATTTCCAATACTATTCGTGCAGGCGCTTGTGTTTGGCGGAATCGAAGAAATCGGGTGGAGATATACCTTTCAACCGTTATTGGAAAAAAGCATTCCTTTTGAAGTGGCATCTGTCATTACCTTTTTCTCTTGGGGAATCTGGCATTATATGTATTTTTATATGACAGATACGATTTCCTTCATTCAGCATGATACGTTTTTAGTTGGATTGCTTGGGAGTTGTTTTATTTTGGGTGCGATATACAGAATCAGTCAAAGTCTGTGGTTATGCGTACTCTATCACTGTTCATTGAATATGTTTTCTCAGACGATGGCAGCAAATAGTTTTGTGACGACAGTTATATGTAATGTAGTATGTATCTGTCTTGCAATCCTAATAGTTAGAAAAAATTCCGACCGCTAGAGTTTCTTTATTTTCTACCTTTAACTTTTATCAGTACAACAGCCGCAATCACATAAAAAATCGCCAGATATAATAAGAGGTCCAGCAAAAATTTACTGTTAACAAACGCCATTGTAAAATTAGCTGTAAAATGAAGCGCCATTGGTATCATCAGATTTTTATTTTTTTCATATGCGAACCCCATGATGATTGCGGTTGGAATAATATAGCATAAAAAGCAGATAATATATTTGACCAGGTCTAATCCGGTGTACTCTCCTGCGATAAACCAGAGTGGTGCATGCCAGAACCCCCAGATGACACCGATAAAAAAGGACCCCCGTATAATGCCGTATTTAGGAACAAAATAGGAATGCAGAAATCCGCGCCAGCCTGCTTCTTCCCCGGTTGCTCCGGATGTCAGTGTGCTGACGATTGCAAAAACCAGCAAACTGATGGAGAAATTAAGAGTTTCGGATATCTCTATTCCGTTAAATATTTTTAGTAAAATTACAGAAATCATAAAAAGCATGATTTGCAATGCGGTATAAGGAAGAAGGTTTGGAAGGTTTATTTTTTCCCGGAATAGAGAGAGGAAAAATTCTTTTCTGCTTTCACCCAGATCCAGACGGGGAAATAATAGCAGCAGAGAAAATGTAGGTGCAAAAGAACATACATTTTTTAATATTCCGATTAGTAATTGGTTGTCAGAAAGTAACAGTACCATACCGGTTAGCATTAAAAGTACTATAAAGATGAGATACGTTGCGAATACATATTGTTTTATTGATTTTTTTGTAGTCATGGTTTTACACTCCTTTTCTTTTGGACTAAGTGTAAACCATGGTACGGTACTAAGGTCAATACCTTATTTTAGCGGAATGTAAATTTCTAAATAGCAAATCAATTCCTGTTTCGGATAGCTAATCATCAATGGTTTTATATAGGCTTCTCCGGTTGCCTCATATCCGTTGTCTGTAATCCACTTCATTGACTGTTGAAATATGCCGGATGATATATTCTGCCCGAGCACTTTTTCTTCTACTACGGTATATAAGCATTTAGGAAACAAAACTTCTGTATCGTAGTTTGAATCGTCTATAATCAGAACTTCGCTTTGGTAAATTCCCTTTTCGGAAAATAACATTTTGCGCATGATACTTTTTAAAATAGGACTGTCATCATTTTTTTCTTTCCTCAGATGTTCGTATTCTAAAAAGGAAGTTGTTTCTGATAGAGTTCCAAGAACCCGAAAATTAGGCATTGATGCCAGAGAGTAATTTGCAATATTATTTTGAATTCGTCTGCATTCCGCCTGCGCTTTGTGCAGCATTTCTAGTGTTTTCTTCAGGGTTTGGATTTTTTGCGCAGTTTCCTGCTCCTTTTTCTCAAGAACAGCGGTCAATTGACGGATATCTCCGGTTTCTCTTATGGATTTTATATCTGTTAGTCCTAAATCCAGGGCACGCAGATACTCAACGCCTAATACTTCTATAATATCGTTTGCCCGGTAGGTTCGATATTGGTTCTCTTTCTGCTTGTTAGGTGAGAGGATATCTTTCTTATCGTAGTTGCGCAGACGATCCTTTGAGATGCCTGTTATCTTTTCGACTTGACCGATGGTAAATTCCTGTTCTTTCATGTGCTGTTTCTCCTTCGTATCTTATTTTAAGTATATCAAATTCTAACGTGATAGTAAAAGTTTTTGAAAAATTGAAAATTATATTAGTGCTTGACAAGGTGAACATTTGTTAACTATAATGAGGTTAACAAATGTTCACCTTGGAGGAAAAAATGTCAACGAAAGAAAGAATTATAGAAAAGTCGTTAGAATTATTTGCACAACGAGGGTTTTCGGGTGTTTCAGTAAGAGATATTGCAAAGGCCGTCGGTGTCAGGGAAAGTGCTCTTTATAAGCATTTTAAAAATAAGCAGGATATTTTAGATCAGATTATTATTGAAATGCAGGGAAGAATCAAAAATGCTTATGTAAAGCAGCAGGTTCCCGAAACAGTCAGGGAAGATGTGGCTGAAGGCTATGAAGAATTGTCTGAGGACAGACTAAAGGAGATTACCTGGGAGCTTTTTTGCCTGTACACGAAAGATTCAATGGTTTCGAATTATCGAAAGTTGTTAATGCGGGAGATGCTGGTAAGCGAGCATATTGGAGATTTGTATAGTGAAGTTTTTATCCGGGGTGCTTTAAAACAACAGGGAGAAACTTTTGACAAACTGGTGGAAAGCGGGATGTTCCGCAAAGAGGAGGGAGAAGTCATTGCGTTGCATTTTTATGGACCGATTTTTATGCTGTTTCAGCAATACGACTGTCATCCGGAGAATGAAAAAGAAATAAAAAGAATTTTAGAAAAGCATGTGGAAGCTTTTGGAAGGAGTTATGCAAATGATAAGGAAAAGAGGTAAAAAAGAAATGATAAAATTGGTGATTTTGGGAATTGTAATTGCGGCGGCCGTGGTGACACTGATATGTTTTTGTCAGGCCAAAAGAAAGGCAAAGGAACGTTTTGCGTGGTACGAAGCAAAGGCAGAATCTGTAGAAACCTCTTATGGAACGGTTACCTATATTGACGAGGGAGAAGGAGAAGTGATTTTAAGCTGCCACGGAATCTGCGGCGGCTATGATCAGGCATATGACACATTGGGAGATAGTCTGGATACTTATCGTGTGATTGCGCCTTCCCGTTTTGGTTATCCGGGAAGTGATGCGCCAGAAAATCCGAGTGTGGAAAACCAGGTGGAGGCGTTTGTGGAATTATTAGATGCTTTGGGAATAGAACAGACTTATGTACTTGCTACCTCGGCAGGAGGCGCAACCGCAATTAAATTTGCTATGATGCACCCGGAAAGAACAAAAGGATTACTTTTATATTGTTCCGGTTATCCGTTGTTAGAAGATCCGGAAAAGGAAATTACTTATATGGGACCACCAGCATTTCTGTGCAGTGATTTTCCTATGTGGTTTTTTAGTCCGCTATTTGGGCCGTTAATGGGAATGGACAGGGCTACCATAGAAATGATTATGCCGCTAAAGGAGCGTAAAGAAGGAATTGTCATTGATGCACAGGTATCTAACACGGTTATGTATAATCATAGAGAAGATTATGATATGAGTACATTGGAAGTCCCGGTACTTTGTTTCCACGCAAAAGATGATAAGCTTGCTGATTACAATGGCGCAAAACCATGGGAAGAACGGATTCCAGACTGTACCTTTATTTCCTTTGAAACAGGTGGACATCTCATGGAAGGAAATGGTGAGGTAATCAGAGAGGAATTAGCAAAATTTGTGGAGAGAACAAGATAGATTTTGCAAATAATGGTTGACGATTTCTGCTTTCATGTGCTAATATGTCAATACATCAATTTAGAGGCTAAACTATTTAGATGATAAAGACATTTGGAGCCATGTGCAATATGTGATATACACTTGTAGCATGGGGAGTTGGAGGTATGCAGCAATGCAGGCGGAAAGAAGATATGATTTAGACTGGCTGAGAGTAGCGGGCGTGTTTCTGGTAGTGATTTTTCATACCATGATGATTTTTATTTTAGAACCATGGGCAGCGGTCTATATAAAGGATATGGAGTATGTATATGGATTTAATCCGATTAGTAGCTTTATTCATATTTTTCATATGCCTTTAATGTTTATCATTGCAGGAATGTCGGTTAAATTTTCTCTCCAGAGACGCACCGCAAAAAAATTTTTGAAGGAACGCTTTTTTAAACTGTTTTTACCGGCTGTATTCGGCTGTCTTATCTTGAATCCGGTAATGACCTATGTATATCAGATATCGTTGGGAGAAAAAAAGACTTTTGCGAAACATCTTTTGGGATATTTTACGAAAAATCCTGGGGATTTATCCGGAATAGAAGGGGGATTTACACCAGCTCATTTCTGGTTTCTGATTTTTTTGTTTATATTCTCTTGCATAGGTTTGCCGTTCTTTTTAAAGGGAAAGCAAAAAACGGTTTTGTTCCTGGCAAAACCATATTGTCTGCTACTGTTTTCTGTACCAATTGCGCTTGCCTCGTTGACCAATATTCTTGATGATAAGAATCCGATTCCATATTTTTTAGAGTTTGTTATGGGATATTATCTTATGTGTGATGATAGTTTTAGAGAGGCATTAAAGCGTGACAAATGGGGATATGCCATAATAGGAATCTTATGTGCCTGTATCAATATAGGTTTTGGAGATTTTTTTGGAAATGAGATTCTTGAAAAATTTATATTTGCTCTTGTAACCCAGATTTCCGCTCTGTCAATTGTTTTTGCATTGGTTGGCGCAGGAGATTCCTTTTGGAATAAAAATTGCAAGTTGTTGCAGTACCTATCGGGTGCCTGTTTTCCTGTATACATAATACATATGTTGGTGAATACAGTGGTTGGCTTTTTTGTGGTTCGTCTTCCGATACCGGCGATGATAAAATTTATATTGATTTTGGTATTGACAGTGTTACTTAGCCTTGCAGTTTATGAGTGTATCAGATATGGAAAGAAAAGAATTATGATAAAGGAGAAAATATTGTGTACGAAATAACGCAGATAAAAGCCGGCTCAAATTGTTACCTTGTGACGCAGAAAGAAGCAGCGATTCTGGTGGACACCGGATTAAAGGGATTTGAAAAGAAGATATTAAGTGAATGTGAAGGAAAACAGATAAAATTGCTCGTTTTAACACACGGACACATTGACCATGTGCAAAATGCGGTTTTTTTGGCAAAACAATTACAGGTGCCGATTGCAATGCATGAAAAAGACGTACCCTTATTAAAGGATAATTTATGCAGGGAAATGAAAGCAAACGGAGTGCGGGGAAAATTAGTTCGCTTTTTTTCCGTGTGGAGTGCAAAAATGACACAACTGGATAGTTTTGTGCCGGACATTCTATTGAAAGAAGGAGATAAGTTAAATGAATATGGTGTGGATGCCGAGGTAATAGAATTACCCGGTCATACAGCCGGTTCCATAGGTTTAAAGGTGGGAGACGATTCGTTATTGGTGGGAGATGCCTTGATGAATATGTTTAGACCGGAGAAAACGCTGCTTTATGAAGAATACGAAAAAATGATAGAGAGTGCGAGAAAGATCGAAGAACTGGGCGATAGGAAAATATATTTTGGACATGGTAAAATGGCGTCAAATCGTAGGTGGGTGAAAGAAAATGCGTGATTATAATTTTTTGTTGGATCAAATGGAGAGGATTATCCATAAATATAGCCAAAAGGAAAGCAACAAGCGCGATTATGGCATTGATATGCCACTGACACAGGTGGAGATACACCTGATTGCTGTCATTGGACAGCAGCCGGGTATTGGTGTCAAAGGTCTGGCGAAGGAAAAGGGCGTGACCGATGGAGCAGCATCGCAGATGGTTCGAAAACTGGTACAAAAAGGACTGGTTCAAAAGCGTGTATCTGCAGAATCGGAGGCCAGAGTAGAACTGACGCTGACCGATAAAGGACGGATATGTTTTGAGGAACACCGGAAATTTCATGCGGCGGCTAATGAAAAATGGTATCAATTGCTGGATAAGCTGGATGATGACAGTTATGAAGTGTTAACGCAAATAGCTGCACAAATGGAGGAACTGTTAAGTTAAAAACTCCATGCAAATCCGAACCATTTCCTCCGGCGTTTCTTTTCCACCGTTTTGCAGCCAGGTGCAGAGCAGTTGAAAAAATCCGCCAGCGGAAAAGGCTACATGGTAGCGTGAGGGAGCCGTGGTCTTAAATTGTGCAGCCTGAACGCAGGATGCTATCATGGGCAGAAATTCTTGATATTTCAGATATAATATAGAAAGCAGATTTTGTTTCTGCAAAAGCAAAAGAAAATCTTTATATTTTTCGCAGATGGAAAAATAGATATAGACGACCTTGGGCGGCTCAAATGCCGGAAGGTCGTTTAAGGCGTTTAAATATTCCTCGAATAGAGTGTCAATATAATCCTGCAAAATTTCTTCTTTACTGCTGAAATTCCGGTAAAAAGTTTTTCTGGTGAGTTCGCAGCTCTCTGTCAGTTCCGTAATATTTATGGCATCGAATGCCTTATTTTCCATTAGTTTAAGCAATGATTCCGTCAGAAGTTTTCTGGAGCGGATGGCGCTTGGGTTTTGGCTTTTTTTCATGTGGCAGCTCCT
>CAMBKU010000049.1 GCA_945868305.1 uncultured Lachnospiraceae bacterium
CCATGTTATACCCGATAAACCAAAGAACAATTTGTTTAAATCTGAGGGCCAGCAGAAACCAGTGCCTTACCAGCATCGTTTCCTTCATATTTTGCAAAGTTCTTAACGAATCTCTGAGCAAGATCCTTAGCCTTTGTTTCCCATTCAGAAGCATCAGCGTATGTATCGCGAGGATCCAGAATAGCTGAATCTACACCAGGAAGTTCTGTAGGAACCTCAAAGTTGAAGTACGGAATCTTCTTAGTAGGTGCATTCTTAATATCACCATTTAAGATTGCATCAATAATACCACGAGTATCACGGATAGAGATACGCTTGCCCGTTCCGTTCCAACCAGTATTTACTAAGTATGCCTTTGCACCGCTCTTTTCCATCTTCTTAACCAGTTCCTCTGCGTACTTTGTAGGATGCAGTTCCAGGAATGCCTGACCAAAGCAAGCAGAAAATGTAGGAGTCGGCTCTGTGATTCCACGCTCAGTACCTGCCAGTTTAGCAGTAAATCCAGACAGGAAATAGTACTGTGTCTGTTCTGGTGTAAGAATAGATACCGGAGGCAGTACACCAAAAGCATCTGCGGAAAGGAAGATTACATTCTTTGCAGCAGGTGCAGAAGAAATCGGACGTACAATATTCTCAATATGATTAATAGGATAAGACACACGAGTATTCTCTGTCACACTCTTATCAGCAAAGTCAATCTTGCCCGTTGCATCTAAGGTTACATTCTCAAGCAATGCATCACGCTTAATTGCATTGTAAATATCCGGCTCAGACTCCTTATCCAGATTAATTACCTTTGCATAGCAACCACCTTCAAAGTTAAATACACCATTGTCATCCCAGCCATGTTCATCATCACCAATCAGCAGACGCTTCGGATCTGTAGACAAAGTAGTTTTACCTGTACCGGACAGTCCAAAGAAGATTGCTGTATTCTCGCCATTCATATCAGTGTTTGCAGAGCAATGCATAGAGGCAATACCCTTAAGAGGCAGATAGTAGTTCATCATGGAGAACATACCCTTCTTCATCTCACCACCGTACCATGTATTCACAATAACCTGCTCGCGGCTTGTAATATTAAACATTACAGCTGTCTCGGAATTAAGTCCAAGTTCTTTATAATTTTCAACCTTAGCTTTAGAAGCATTATAAACAACGAAATCCGGTTCAAAATCTTTCAGTTCTTCCTCAGTAGGCTTAATAAACATATTCTTAACAAAGTGAGCCTGCCATGCTACCTCAACGATGAAACGGATTGCCATACGAGTATCCTTGTTGGCACCACAAAATGCATCTACAACGAACAATCTTTTGTTGGATAATTCCTTTAAAGCAATATCTTTTACTGCTTTCCATGCTTCCTGGGTAGCCGGATGGTTATCGTTCTTGTATTCATCAGAAGTCCACCATACAGTTTCTTTGGAATTCTCATCCATAACGATGAACTTGTCTTTTGGCGAACGACCTGTGTATATACCGGTCATTACATTAACTGCTCCAAGTTCACTTTCCTGACCTTTTTCAAATCCTTCCAGACCAGCTTTTGTTTCTTCTTCAAATAACATTTCATAAGAAGGGTTATAAACGACTTCGGTAGTTCCTGTAATGCCATACTTACTTAAATTAATCTCTGCCATCTTGATTTGACCTCTTTCCTTAAATATTTAAATTTAATAAGAAATGTGCTTCTTATTTGTCACATTATTTGTATTATCTCAAAATCATATAAAAAAGTCAATAAACACCCCTAAATTTTATATCGTTTTCATCTTGTCCAAATCCCTGGAAGAAAAAACTCCAGGCAGAAGTTCCTCCAATTTAAAAACTTTATACTTTTTTGATGAAGCAGACACAATAATCTCAAATTCTGCCGGATTGCAGAACTCTGCCATCACCTGTCTACACACACCGCATGGAAACAGATAGTCCCCTGTATCACCAGCGATAGCAATTGCCAGAAATTCTCTCTCTCCTTCCGACACCGCTTTAAAAAACGCTGTACGCTCCGCGCAGTTCGTTGGGGAATACGCCGCATTTTCAATATTGCATCCGCGGTACACCTCTCCGCTTTTAGTCAGCAGTGCCGCTCCGACATGAAATCTGGAATAAGGAACGTAGGCATTTTTTTTTGCTTCATATGCCTCTTTTACCAGCTCTTCATAGGATATTTGCATATTCTTCCACCTTTCCTTTGAATTATTGTTCCTCCAGTATGGAAATTGCCGAGCTGGTACCGATTCTGCTACATCCCAGTGCAATGTATTTTTCCATATCCTCCCGGGAGCGCACGCCGCCTGCCGCTTTGATTTTTACATCTTTTCCAATATTTGCTGCAAAAAGTTCAACATCCGCAAATGTCGCTCCACCCGTTCCAAATCCTGTAGATGTCTTGATGAAATCCGCCTTTGCATTGGTCACTGCATGACACATGGCAACCTTTTCCTCCTCAGTCAGATAGCAGGTCTCTACGATGACCTTTAGAATCTTATCTCCGACTGTCTCTTTTAAGAGAGCAATTTCCTTTTCCACCTTGTCATATTCCCTATTTTTCACATCACAGATATTAATGACCATATCAATTTCCGAGGCACCGTCAATAAGCGCCTGTCTGGTTTCCTCCACCTTACTCTGTGTATTGCAGTTTCCAAGCGGAAAGCCTACTACAGTACAAATATTTAATTTATCCCCATATTTTTCATGCACACGACTGATATAACAGCTCGGAATGCAGACAGAAGCCATCTGATAAGCGATTGCCTCATCACAAAGTTTTTCGATATCCTCCCATGTCGTAAACGCTTTTAACGCTGTATGATCCACATAATGGTACAATTCTTCTTTTTTCATAATTCCAGTTCTCCTTTCGTCTGCCTTTCATTTTATCTTATTTTCTATTAGCCTGCCACATTTTATTTCAGAAATTCATCCCGAACTCTGCGCAGCCTGGAAGCGAACCAGATACATACGATAAGAAAAACTCCCGTTCCAGTCATATCAAGCCACTGTATGCCCAAAAAAAGTGTATTGATGATTCCAATTCCCCCGCATATCACTGTCACCACACCAAAAATCTGCATTTTCCCAGCGATTGCATCCACCATACCCTGCTTATCCTTGCAGCAGGCTGCTTCCTCCGGCTCCAACACCAGTGCTCCAGGCTCCCCTGTTCTTTTCATTTTTGCTGTCAAACGAAACAGAAACCCGCCAAAAAGAATTAAAAAAACGTCAAATAGTAGTCCGAAATTAATGCTTTTCATATCATGTACCGCCTTTTTTCATTTGATATTCATTATAAACTCTGACAATAATAGTTGCAATCTCATTTTTATTTCTATTAAAGATTGAAACTTTTCTAATTTTATTGTAAAATATTAACATATTAGAAAGTATTTCGACTATATTTGAAGGAGAGATTTACATGAAACTTGAAGATGCTAAAATTTTAATTGGAGACGACTCTATCCTCGCAAGAAAACAGTTAAAGGATGTTTTAACTACATTTGGTGGAAAAACCTTTTTTGAGGCAGCAAACGGTCAGGAAGCTATCGAAAAATTTACAGCTGAAAAGCCGGATATCATTTTCCTTGATATTGTTATGCCACAGAAAGACGGAATTTCTGCCGTATCTGAAATCTGCAAAATCGATCCGAATGCCTACATTATCATTGTATCCTCTGTCGGCACTCAGTCTCAGCTAAAAAGTGCAATTGAAGCAGGTGCGAAGGATTTTATTCAGAAACCTCTGAATACCGAGCAGATCAAGTCTATCTTATCCGTAAAATTTGAAGGGAGATAAGTTATGTATACACAGTTTTTTGGTAATTTTCTTCTTAGTCGCGGTGTTGTCACGTCCGAACAGCTTATCGAAGCAATCAAAGAAGAATCTACCACACATATAAAATTAGGAACTCTTGCTATTCATGCAGGATACATGACTGCCAGTGAAGCTGACAGTATTGTCATCATGCAAACTCACGAAGATAAACGTTTTGGTGAGCTTGCAGTACAAGGCGGTTATATGACAGAAGAACAGGTAAACAGCCTTCTCAAAATGCAAAAACCGGATTACCTTCTTTTAGGTCAGATTTTAATCGAAAAAGGGATTCTCACAAACACAGATTTCGAGAACCTGATTGTAGACTATCAGTCCGAGTATGAAATCTATGACCTTGATATGGCAACGGAAAAAAAGGAGGTTGTTACCAATATGTTAAAAAATTATTGTAATTTCGCCAATCATCCGGAAGCTGACAAGGCGATTCATTACCTGTATCTT
The DNA here is from genome assembly GCA_945868305.1 of uncultured Lachnospiraceae bacterium. GTDB lineage: Bacteria > Bacillota > Clostridia > Lachnospirales > Lachnospiraceae > Roseburia_D. The sequence goes on from CAMBKU010000049.1 coordinate 4,280, forward strand.
TTATTTAACAACCTGGTCCGGTTCATTGGCGAGGATTTTACCGCTTTAAATCCAATTCCATGTCCGGAATATCCGACAAATTACTGTATCAGTCAGCAGACCTATAATGACACGTTGTCTATTACTTCTGCTATCGACATTGATCCGAACACTGCGGTTGCTTTTGCTTCCCGTTATGTAGATGAACCATTTGAGGATTTTGATGAGTATGTTAAGGCTTCGCTGGAGGACTTTCTAAACCTGCACAACGGATTATATAATGTAAATCTGTCCAACGATTTTTCCCTTGAACTCAACTTGAATCCGCCTGAGATTCATCATTATGATGTACTCTCATTGAGTAGCAATGCATATCTGTTTCCGGTCATCTATCCATTCGGAACAGTGAATTTTCTTTTCTCCTTCTAAATATAAAAACAAAAGACAGGGGATTCCATCAGAATCCCCTGTCTTTTTTCATATATCTTTCCGAACACTTTTTCTGTTTAAAATTAGATTGAGAGAAATTTCTTTACAACGCTTGGCATTTCTTCTACTTCGCATACCGTATCGTGAAGCACTGCCGCTGTACGAATTTCTTCAATCGCTTTCGGCACTGCCACTTTTCCGATTCTGCTAAGTTCATCCACCAGTTCAAAATCCGTCATGGAATCATATTTTTCCTTGTCAATGGCATCCATGACACTTCTGGTAAACTTAAACGGACTCGCTGTAGAAGCAATCACTGTCTTCGTATCTACATCCTTTGTTTCTTCTTTATATTTCTGATAAACACCAGCTGCCACAGCAGTATGTGTATCGATTACATAACCTGTCTTTCCATACAGGTCTTTGATTACCTGCGCTGTTTCTGCCTCACTGGTATAGTTACCATAGAAATCCCCAAGCTGCTCTTTCATTTCCTCAGTAATAGCATATTTACCTTCTGAGGTAAGCGCTGTCATCAATTCCTTGTTCTTTACTGCATCATTTCCGGCAATGCGGTAAATAAGACGCTCTAAGTTGCTTGAAATCAAAATATCCATAGACGGAGAGGATGTCAGCATAAACTCACGATTTTTATCATATGTTCCGCTCTGGAAGAAATCAAACAATACTTTATTCTCATTAGATGCACAAATCAGCTTTGCAATCGGAAGCCCCATATTCTTTGCATAAAAAGCTGCCAGAATATTTCCAAAGTTTCCAGTTGGAACAACTACATTAATTTTTTCATTTTTTGCAATTTTCCCATTTTTATATAATTTTGCATAAGCATACACATAATAAGCAATCTGAGGTACCAGACGTCCAATATTGATGGAGTTTGCAGAAGAAAACTGATAACCTGCCGCATCCATCTGTGCAGCCAGTTCCTTATCCTGAAACATCTTCTTTACACCAGTCTGTGCCTGGTCAAAATTACCATTGATACCTACTACGAAAGTATTATCACCTTTCTGAGTCACCATCTGCTTTTCCTGAATCGGGCTAACACCATTCTTCGGATAAAAGACGATAATCTTGGTTCCTTTAACATCTGCGAAACCTGCCAGCGCAGCCTTTCCGGTATCACCAGAAGTTGCGGTGAGAATTACAATATCATTTTTTACCTGATTCTTTCTTGCTGCAGTAATCAGTAAATGCGGCAGAATAGACAAGGCCATATCCTTAAATGCAATTGTCGGACCATGAAACAATTCCAGATAATAAGCACCGTCTGCTTCTACAAGTGGTGCAATTTCCTTCGTATCAAATTTGCTGTCATATGCCTTGTTTATGCAGTTCTTTAATTCTTCTTCCGTAAAATCGGTCAAAAACTGCTTCATGACTGCATATGCGGTCTCCTGATAGCTCATGTCAGCAAGTTCATCTATTGTCACATCCAAAGAAGGGATACTATCCGGCACAAATAACCCGCCGTCATCTGCAAGCCCCTTTAAGATAGCCTGGGAAGCAGTCACCTTTTCCTTTGCATTTCGTGTGCTTGAATAAATTAAATCCATTCTCTCATCCTCGTCTTTCCTATTGTTCTAAACATTTGTATCATACTGTTTTTCATTATAAAGAAAGGCTTTTCTTCTGTCAATCCAAAAACAGGAAATGTATTACTTCTTTTCGCCCGCATCTGAATATGCTATAATAGGACAAAAAGGAGGAAAAGCCTTATGCTCCCTGGTGTCTACACCGCAAAGAAAAAAGACGGAACCGTCTACTACCGTTCCAGCATCACCTTCCAGAATAAGCATATCAGTCTCGGCAGCTACGATTCGGAAGAAACAGCAAACCTGGCATATCTGGAAGCCGAACGCCTTCTTTCAACGCCTTCCATCTCTCTGGAACATACACTTTCACATAAAAAGCACCTTTCCTTTGATAAAGCGGTTACTCTGATTAATTTCCGGGACAACCGGGTTTATATCAAAACACCGATTTATCTACGAAAAAACTATTTTGAATATTTTCTTACTTCTACAGTCAGTCTGAAATTTGACATTGATGACTTGTTTTATTATTCCAGCCATCGGATTCAGCAGCGCGGCGGACATCTGTTTGTAAGCGATTATGGTATGCAGTATAGTATTCTCTCCCGCTATGGCATCAAAAGTCACGGTGTACCGGGAAAGGATTTTTTATTTGCCAATGATGACCCTACGGATTACCGTTATTCCAACATCATTATCATCAACCCCTATGCAGGTGTGACAAGAACGGATAATGCCGGGAAAATTTCCTATCAGGCAAAAATACATATTAACGGCTATTTTTCCCTCGGAACATACGATACGGACTATATGGCCGCCATTGCATACAACAAAGCGTGCGACCTTGCAAAGGGCATGGGCATAAAAAAAGATTTTCCTGTCAATTATATTGACAGTCTTTCTGCCAGCGAATATGCCGAACTCTATACCAACCTTATCTTACCAGAAAAATACGTTACATACCTCTCTGATTACTGCAAAAGTAAGTAAAAGCTGTCAAAAACCTCTCTTTTTGGCAGCTTTTACTATTTTAATTTTTCTGATTGATGTAATTTACCAGCCCTTCTGCCTTAATAATCTTCTGCATGAATTCCGGAAATGCCTGCCCCTGATAAGAAGTTCCTTTCGTCTTATCATAAATCATACCGCTGTCGAAATCCACTTCCACTTCATCGCCTGCCTCAATTGCTTCTGCTGCTTCTTTGCACTCAATAATCGGTAACCCGATATTAATGGCATTTCGATAAAAAATCCGTGCAAAAGTCTCTGCAATAACACAACTCACACCTGCCGCTTTTATAGCAATCGGCGCATGTTCCCTGGATGAACCGCAGCCAAAGTTTTTATTTGCAACGATCAAATCACCTTTTTTTACTTTATGAACAAAATCCTTGTCGATATCCTCCATGCAGTGCATTGCCAGTTCCTTCGGTTCAGAAGAATTTAAGTAACGTGCCGGAATGATAACATCCGTATCTACATTGTCACCGAATTTAAAAACATTTCCATGTGCTTTCATCTGTTTTGCCTCCTATAAATCATTTGGTCCTGAAATTTTCCCCGTCAACGCACTTGCCGCTGCTACCGCCGGGCTTGCCAGATAGATTTCAGAATCCACATGTCCCATTCTTCCGACAAAATTACGATTCGTCGTAGAGACGCAGCGTTCACCTGCCGCCAAAATTCCCATATATCCGCCGAGACAAGGTCCACAGGTCGGTGTACTGACAACCGCTCCGGCTTCAATAAAGGTACGGATATAGCCAGCTTCCATAGCGTCCAGATAAATCTGCTGTGTTGCAGGAATCACAATCACACGCAGTCCCTTTGCAACTTTTTTGCCCTTTAAGATTTCGGCTGCCGTCTTTAAATCTTCCAAGCGACCATTGGTACAGGAACCGATGACAACCTGATCAATTTTAATGTCTCCAACTTCATCAATTGTGTGGGTATTTTCCGGTAAATGAGGGAAAGAAACTGTAGATTTTAAAGTACTAAGATCAATGGTATATTCCTCATCATATTGTGCGTCCGCATCTGCCTCATACACCTTATAAGGGCGCTTGGAATGTTCCTTCATATATTCTTCTGCAATTTCATCTACCGGGAAAATGCCATTCTTCGCACCTGCCTCGATTGCCATATTTGCAATGGTAAAACGATCATCCATATTTAAATTCTTGATGCCTTCTCCCACGAATTCCAGGGATTTATACAAGGCGCCATCCACACCGATGAGTCCGATCAAATGCAAGATTACATCTTTTCCGCTGACCCATTTCTGCGGTTTTCCAATAATATTTACCTTGATTGCAGAAGGAACCTTAAACCATGCCTTGCCAGTCGCCATTCCAGCTGCCATATCAGTACTTCCGACACCTGTAGAAAAAGCTCCCAATGCACCATAGGTACAGGTATGGGAATCAGCTCCGATAATGACATCACCTGCAACAGTAAGTCCTTTTTCCGGAAGGAGTGCATGCTCAATTCCCATCTCTCCCACATCAAAATAATTGGTGATTTCATGTTTGCATGCAAATTCCCGGACACATTTGCAGTGTTCTGCAGACTTAATATCCTTATTTGGTACAAAGTGATCCAGCACCAATGCTATCTTATCTTTGTGGAACACTCCGTCCACGTCCATTTTATCCATCTCATGAATTGCTACCGGTGAAGTAATATCATTTCCCAGTACCAAATCCAAATCTGCCTCTATTAACTGGCCTGCACAGACTGCATCAAGCCCTGCATGGGCTGCAAGAATTTTCTGTGTCATAGTCATTCCCATCTGTTTTTCCTCCTAGCATTCTAAAATATTACGTGAGCAATCAATAATGTTTTATCTTTTATTGCTATTTTAACATAAGTCGTGATATAATAGTAATACATAATAAATATGTTTATCATGATTGTGAGTTATGGTTACGCATATCAAAATAAATTTTCACAGAAAGGATGTCCTTATGATTCAAAGTCTATCCTGTTACCGTATTTTTTACACAGTTGCAAGAACCGGAAATATCTCAAAAGCTGCCAAAGAGCTTTATATCAGTCAGCCTGCCATCAGCAAATCTATCCAAAAGCTGGAAGAAAGCATGAACTGTGAGCTGTTCCGCAGGAGTTCCAGGGGCGTAAGCCTGACCGAAGAAGGTGAACTTCTTTATTCTCATGTCAAAGTTGCTTTTGAAACCCTGGCTCTAGGCGAAGACCGTCTGCGCAACTCCATCGAGCTTGGTGTCGGTCACTTGAAAATAGGTGTCAGTTCCACGCTGTGCAAATATATGCTGCTTCCCTATTTAAAGGAATTCATCAAGCTGTACCCGCATATCAACATCTCGATTACCTGCCAGTCTACCAACGATACATTAAAGTTGCTCGAAGAAAATAAAATCGATGTTGGCCTGATTGGGAAGCCAGAAAATTTAAAAAATATTGACTTCTACTATCTGACCGAAATCAAGGACATCTTCGTTGCCACAAAAGACTATCTGAAAAATCTCCGGGCCAGAGGCATCCGTGAAGACCAGATTTTACAGAATTCCACAATCATGCTACTTGACAAAAACAATATGACCCGACAATACATTGATGATTACCTTCAGGAAAATCACATTGTAGTGCAGGATTCGATTGATATTTCTTCCATGGATCTTTTAATTGAATTTGCAAAAATCAGCGTAGGCGTGGCCTGTGTTATTCGAGAATTTGTCAAGCAGGAGCTTTCCGACGGCTCTCTGGTTGAAATCCCGTTAGGATTCCCTATCCACAAGCGCGAGGTAGGATTCGCTTATAAAAAATCCGTGAAACCATCCAAATCCCTGGAGTTTTTTATTGATTTCTATAAAACTCACGAATTATTAAAATAACTTCAAGAATATTCAAGAAATCCTCAGTCGATAAAATACGACTGAGGATTTTCTTATGCTCACGTATCACAGCTGCCGTTATCCGACATCTTATATGTAATCTTAGTTATTAATCAGCTTATCTTCTTCATTGTTCCAGCTGTAAAGTTTACGAATCTCTTTACCAACTGCTTCAGAAGGATGTTCTGCTGCTTTCTTTCTCATAGCTTTGAAATGAACCTGACGTCCTGCCGGAGACATATCCAATAAGAACTCTTTTGCAAAAGTACCATCCTGAATATCGGAAAGAATCTTCTTCATGGTCTTCTTTGTTTCTTCTGTGATAAGCTTCGGTCCTGTAATGTAATCACCATATTCAGCAGTATTAGAGATAGAATATCTCATTCCTTCAAAACCAGACTGATAAATCAAATCTACGATCAATTTCATTTCATGAATACATTCAAAGTATGCATTTCTCGGATCATATCCTGCTTCACATAAGGTTTCGAAACCAGCCTGCATCAATGCACATACACCACCGCAGAGAACTGCCTGCTCACCGAAAAGGTCTGTTTCAGTCTCAGTACGGAATGTTGTCTCAAGAACACCAGCTCTTGCTCCACCGATACCAAGTGCATAAGCAAGTGCAATATCCTGTGCTTTTCCAGTAGCATCCTGTTCAACAGCGATAAGACACGGAACACCCTTGCCTGCCTGATACTCGGAACGAACGGTATGTCCCGGTCCCTTCGGTGCAATCATGGTAACATCGACATTCTTAGGCGGTACGATAGTTCCGAAATGGATATTGAAACCATGTGCAAACATTAACATGTTGCCTGCTTCCAGGTTCGGCTCAATATCATTTTTATAAAGATCAGCCTGCTTTTCATCATTAATCAGAATCATAATGATGTCAGCCTGCTTTGCTGCTTCTGCTGCTGTGTATACTTTAAATCCCTGCGCTTCTGCCTTTGCCCATGACTTACTTCCTTCATAAAGTCCGATGATGACATTACATCCGGATTCCTTTAAGTTTAATGCATGTGCGTGTCCCTGGCTACCATATCCAATGATAGCGATTGTCTTTCCATCTAATAAGGAAAGGTTACAGTCCTGCTGGTAAAAAATCTTTGCTGCCATTTTTTTAATTCCTCCTAAAAATTAATCTAAATAAGTAACATCGGCTGAACCTCTGGTCAGTCCGGTAATACCTGTTCTCGCCAACTCCAAAATCTCATAGCCCGCCATCAGCTCCAAAAACGCATCCAGCTTTCCCTGACCTCCGGTCAGTTCAATCACCATGGAATCATGAGTCACATCGACAACTTTGGCACGGAAAATGTTTACAATGGATAAAACCGCCTGACGGTCTGTCTCTCCGGCACGGACTTTAACTAAGATCAATTCCCTGCATACAGACTCTCCGTCTTTTAGTTCCTTAATATCAATCACATCTTCCAATTTTGCTAACTGCTTTTCAATCTGTTCCAGAATCAGCTCGTCACCGGAAGTGACAATCGTCATTCTGGTATACCTCGGGTCAGCAGTCACGCCCGCGGTAATACTGTCAACATTGTATCCCCTTCGGCTGAAAAGCCCGGATACACGGCTTAAAACACCGGAAGTGTTCTCTACCAAAATAGATAATGCCTGTCTTCTCATCGAAAACCTTCCTTTACTATTTACGCTTGCTCACGTTAAAATTATTCTAGCATATCTCTTTTAATTGTCAATACAAAAATGCATTAAAGTAATATAATTTTTTAGTCCTATAACCCATTGTTATGGTTGTAGGACTAAAAATTTATAGCTGTTCTTTTATTTATGACGTCTTTCCGTTCTGAATCTGTTCCTCTACTGCCTCTGTAATTCCCTTTACATATCCCTTCTGATTGGAAATGATATTCTGTAAATCCTCATCAATGCTGATATAACCCAGCTCTATCAAAAGTGTCTCCACTCCAATATTCGAATTCCGATATTCGTTACTTCCATATCTGGTATCCCGCCCATCCACAAATGCTCCGGTAGCGATTCCTCCAAGTTCACGAATCATAAACAGGGAGTCCACACCCTCGTAACTATATGGTTCGAATCCATATTTCTGTGCTGTAGCAACATTTTTGCTGATACCCTTTTCACTGTAGGGAGACGCATAAACACCTTCCATCACCCGGTCAGATTCCATACGGGAATAATCCGTTCCTGCTTCCGTCACAATACCGTCTGCTACCAGTTTTGCAAAGTCTCCATTACCTCGAATCGAACAATAAATCTGTACACCGCCTTTTGTCAGTTTTTCCTCATTACTGTTTAAGTGGAGACACAGACAGTACTTCGCCCCGGAACGGCATGCAACACTTACCCTGCCATCTTCGTCATACATGGTATATGCCATATTTTCATCAGACGATTCCGAGCCATCTCTTGTCAGTTTAATTTTATAGCCCATATCCTCTAAAGACTCCTTTAGTGCCTTTGCATACTGTAACGTCAGCTCTGCCTCCGTATAGCTGCCATGACTCGCACCCGTATCCTTGCCGCCGTGTCCCGCATCAATTACAATATCGTAAACATCCTCCGGAAGCGCAGATTCTGCCACATTCATCTCCAGATAATTCAGATTCGTCCCTTTGGAATCCTGTGCAAATGAAATCTGTATTTTCTGATTACTCTTATTTTTTGTAAGTGTATAATAAGTAATCGCACTCTCACCTGAGGTATCGGTAAGCGATTTATATTCTCTGCCGCCATCCGCATAAATTACCTTTAACAGCATACAATAATTCCCATCCGAGATATTTTCCAGATTAACACCTTCATTGATATTTTCTGATGTTCGGAAAGAATAGCTGCCATCTGCATTAATATTTTTGGTCAAAAGGTATATCTTTTCCATCTCATCCGATGCCGTACCGCCTTCTGTATCCGCATCGTTAATTCCCTGCGCATCATCCACCAGTACCAGTTCCATCGTCTGAATCTCCCGCTCGGAAGAAAGGGCCCCTTCTATATTCAGATGTGTGCCATAGACAAAATATTTCGTCACACTCACCGCATCATCCGTCACATCACTCAGAACATTCTTTATTTCTTCTTCCACTACAGCCTCTGATTCTACCACAGTATCCTTAGAGATAATCCGCTTCACCAGCAGGGCAAGTCCCGTCAATATTGCAACCGAAACCAGTAAAAAAGTAACCTGCATCATCATTACTTTCCTGCGTCTTCTCCGGTAACGCTCCCTTGCCAGCCTTCTCTCCCGCGCAGTTTGCTGCTGCGGTGGCCGCTGTCTCGTCCGTCCTGCCTCCGTCGTTTTTGTACGCCCGTTTCCTCCGCTCCTGTTTTGTGTCCGCTCCCTGCCAGTCGCCGCTGGTGCCCTGTGGGCAGAAGTTCCACTGTTTCCTGTCCTTCGCGCTCCACCTGCTGTCTGTGCCAAATCCGTTTTTATCTGAGACCGCTGCCGTGTTTCTCTGTTTTTGTTTAATTTCGTACTCTGATAGCCACTTGTGTGTTCGTTTCTATGATTCCTGCCATTTATATCATTATTGCTCATTTATCTATCCATACCTGTTTTTATTATTTTCTGTCCCTGTTTATTATAATACAAATACCCTGGAATAGTAAAAGGAAATCATTTCTTTTCTTGATAAAAAACTGTTTCAAATTCAAAAAGTGCCTGCTTTCTGGCATTTTCCGCATTCTGCTCCAGCATTTTCTCTATATCAGAAATTTCGATATCTTCCTCTCCAACTCCGTATTCTTCCGTTTCCGCATATTTTTTCAGATTATTTTGTTCCACCGCTTTTTGTTTTACACCGAAAGATGCCTGTGATTTTTTCCTTTCCTTTCGTTCCCCAAATTCCCTCGCCGGCTTCGGCGCTGTCATTCGTTTTGTGCCCTTTTTGAATTTTTTCACTGTTCTTCCGTCTCCGAAAGTTCCAATACCTTTTTTCTTTTTCCGTTTCTTCTTTCTTTTTGATTTTTTCGCTTTCTTCGGAATATCAATCACTGCATCTCCGTATACTTCACGATAATACAGCCTGATATACTGTAGACTCAAAATAAGAGAAAACACCAAAAAAACATACCAGCAGACACGTCCATATGCAGAAAACATTCCGGTCAGTAAAAATATATCTGCCATAAAAAGCCAGAGTACTGCCCGTATATCCTGCTGTTTTTTTATACTATTCAATGTGGGAAAAGCTGCAAAGGGAAACACGAAAAGAAGAATCTCATGCCCTGCCGCTCCCATTCGTTCCATCTGCCGAATAAAATCATAGAACCGTTCCTTCCCTCCGCCTGAATAAAGGAACGGTTGCTTTTTCACAAGGATACCTCCTGCCAAAAACATTGCTACCGCAGCCACCAGCAAAAATAACGTGTACATCCGTCTTTTTCTGGCACCAGCCACTCTTAATTTTAACATATTTTTCGTCTTTACCAGTATTTTCACGAAAGTCCCATAGACAAACGGAAAAGCAATGCAAAGAAGGATTTTCCAAAGATCTTTTTTTATGTTTCCCGCACTGTAAAGCCTCAAAAGAAACAATGCTGCCAAAGAAAAAATATAAAAATATCGAAAAAGATTACTCATCCATCGAATTATTGTTTTCATTTTATCACCCGGAAGATATTATATAAAAAAGATATTAAAATCCTGTGTTTATTTCTTGAAGCCCCCATGAAGAATCTATGAATTATTTCTTAATTTTCATACGGCCTTAAGAACCTCCCGCTGCCAGTTTACTCTGAATGCCTGACAATAAAAAAGGTACCCTGGCTCCCCCTGCCACGATACCTTTTTCTTTATGCAAATGCTAATCTAATTTTTCATGTTCCGGTCACTTACCCTCCAATATACGTCCCTTTCATTGTATAACATTTTTCCAGAATCTTCGCAAGAATCCGGGCTATTTTTCTTCTGAACAGCAAGAATTAAAACGCCAACGACAATTTTCTGTCATTTTATTTGACGGAACCCTTTCTTTTTTGTACAATAATATATTATATGACAAAGGGATGAGAGTATGACAATTCTGATCGTTGAGGATGATAAATCACAATTAGATTCTTTAAAATGCCTGCTGACAGAATACCAGCCACAGAATATTATTCTATGTGCTTCTAGCTATACACAGGGTATCACCTATCTTTCAGAAAATGACATTGATCTCTTTTTGCTGGATGTAGAGCTTGATACCTCTGCTTCCAGTGAAGATGGCATCGAGCTTGCCAGACAGATACGGAAACATCCAAAGCACCTTTACACCCCGATTATTTTTCTCACCTCAATTCCGGAAAGAATTTTAGAGGCGCTAAACCAGACACATTGTTATGATTATCTTTTAAAGCCATATGACCGGGAAGCACTCTATCGTTGCCTGGATCAATTAAACACCCCACGGAAAACGGAAGAAAACTACATTTCTTTTGCGGATACCCAGGGTATCCATATCCGGTTAAAAAGTTCCGAGGTTCTTTATTTTTCCTCCGCTGGACATCAGATTCAAATCCATACCGACAGCTGTACTTATACCACCTGTACCACTACGCTGGATGCATGGGCAGAAAAACTGGGCAGTCCTTTTCTTCGCTGTCATCGGAAATATATCATTAATCTGGACTATGCCAACCATTACGATAAAACCAATCGTTTTATTTCCATTGGAAACGAATCCATTCCAATTGGACGCTCTTACAAAAATGAATTCGAAGAAAGGTACACACAAAAATGATTCTTGGTTCGCTATTTCAAAAATACTTATCGCTTATATTAGGGCTTACTGCATTCTATCTGCACGGCTGTTGTGTTTATGAATTAAATTTCAGGCAAAAATTGTTGCGTCTTTTGGCATGCTTTCCACTATTGTTTCTGATTGCCGCTATAGCCGCCACACAAACGAATGGCGTACTTGCATTTTCAGCAGTATCCATCTGCTTTTTTCTCTGTTCTTTTTATATATTTAAAGACACTCCTCTGGATACTTTTTTTATCTTTTTGTGTATATATATCATGCTGATATTTATACAGATGCTCTCCCTGCCGCTCATACAGCTGCTTGGACTTTCCGTTCATTCTTTTTTCGGTGCATTACTTAAAAATCTTTTTACTTTAGCTATTTCCATCATCCACTACAAATTTGCACATCTTACCGTGATTCGCAAATTTGTAACAAATTCCGGCGTTCTTTCAAAAACAATTATTGGTAATAGTTTTATCCTGCTTTATGCCATTGCATATTTCAACGAAAGTGACTTACATTATTACCTTTTGTCCTTTTTAGTTGCCCTGCTTCTGCTCTGCATCAACGGTGCCATCATCTACACTTCGCTGAGAATGAATCACCAAAAGCAACAGTTGGAAATGTATCAGGAATATCTTCCGATTATCGAGCAGCTTATTGATCACACCCGGGAAACTCAACATGCCCACAATAACTGCATTCAGGCAATCCGCATGCTTCCTGCTACCTGTAAAGACTACGACTCCCTCTGTCACGAACTTACAGATTATACAGACTATCTGATTGCGCAAAACACTCCTATCTCACTTTTAAAGATTAATTTGAAAATGACAGCGGGATTTCTATACAGCAAAATGCTAAGTGCAGAGGAATTTCATAAAAAACTGGATATCAAAATCGAAAATTATAACTTAAAGACAGATACCCCTGAGTATGACTTAATCACTATGCTTGGTATTCTGATTGACAATGCTATCGAAGCCACTTCCGAAAACGGAATCTCTTATGCCGTTCTGGATTCCAAAAACAACAAACTGCTTTTTCAAATCAAAAATGTCGGTCCAAAGCTCACGCCGGACTTCTGCGCTAAAATTTTTCAAAAAGGCTATACTACAAAAAACAATCAAAAAAAGAGTCACGGCATAGGTTTGTATCAGTTAAAACATATGGTAGACTCTTATCATGGTGAAATTGCGTTATACAATGAGAACGAAAACGATACTACTTATCTTTGTTTTGAGCTAATGGTGTAACACAGCCTTTCATAAAAATACGAAAAAAAATGCCGCAACCCTAAAGGTTACGGCATTTCTTAACTTTTATTCATTTTTCTACTTCGTCAATTCTATGAACTGCCTTACATGGTTTTATTAGAATTTACCAGCCTTTGCTGCTTCTTCTACAGAAACTGCAACTGCAACAGTAGCACCTACCATCGGGTTGTTACCCATTCCGATAAGTCCCATCATTTCTACGTGAGCCGGTACGGAAGAAGAACCTGCGAACTGTGCATCAGAATGCATACGTCCCATGGTATCTGTCATACCGTAGGAAGCAGGACCTGCTGCCATGTTATCCGGATGAAGGGTACGTCCTGTACCACCGCCGGAAGCAACGGAGAAGTATTTCTTGCCCTGTTCGATACATTCTTTCTTGTATGTACCTGCAACCGGGTGCTGGAAACGAGTCGGGTTGGTAGAGTTACCAGTGATGGAAACACCAACATTCTCATGATGCATGATTGCAACACCTTCCTGAACATCATCTGCACCGTAACATTTTACAGTAGCACGAAGTCCATCAGAATATGCTTTCTCATACACGATATTTAATTTTGCTTCTTTGTAGTCATATTTTGTCTCAACAAATGTAAATCCATTGATACGGGAAATAATCTGAGCAGCATCTTTTCCTAAACCATTTAAGATAACGCGTAACGGTTTTTTACGAACTTTGTTTGCCTTCTCTGCGATACCAATTGCGCCTTCTGCTGCTGCAAAAGATTCATGTCCTGCCAGGAAGCAGAAGCACTCTGTTTCTTCCTCTAACAGCATTTTTCCTAAGTTACCATGTCCAAGACCTACTTTTCTGTGGTCTGCAACGGAACCCGGAATACAGAATGCCTGAAGTCCTTCACCAATTGCTGCTGCTGCGTCTGCTGCACGTCTGCATCCTTTTTTGATTGCGATTGCAGCACCTACGGTATAAGCCCAACATGCATTTTCAAAACAGATTGGCTGGATTTTCTTTACCTGATCGTATACGTCAAGTCCAGCATCTTTTGTAATCTTTTCAGCTTCTTCGATAGAGCTGATTCCATAACTGTTTAATACAGAATTGATCTGGTCAATTCTTCTTTCATATGATTCAAATAAAGCCATTATCGCTTCTCTCCTTTCCTACTCTTGTCTCGGGTCGATAATCTTAACTGCATCAGCTACGCGACCATACTGTCCCTTTGCTTTTTCCCATGCAGTGTTAGGATCATCACCTTTTTTGATGAAGTCAGTCATTTTTCCAAGAGAAACGAACTGATATCCGATTACTTCGTTGTCTGCATCCAGTGCGATACCTGTTACATAGCCCTCTGCCATTTCAAGGTAACGAACACCTTTTTCCTTTGTTGCATACATAGTACCAACCTGGGAACGAAGTCCTTTACCCAAATCTTCCAGACCAGCACCAACTGCAAGTCCGTCATCAGAGAATGCACTCTGGGTACGTCCGTAAACGATCTGTAAGAATAACTCTCTCATAGCTGTATTGATAGCATCACATACAAGGTCTGTATTTAATGCTTCGAGAATGGTCT
>CAMBKU010000050.1 GCA_945868305.1 uncultured Lachnospiraceae bacterium
TGGTACAGGGACTTTACTTAAACAACAGCTTTGAACCGTTCCAGAATGAACAGGTCAGACAGGCATTATGTTATGGTATCGACCGGGATGAAATCATAGATATGGTTTCGGACGGTAAGGGTGTGAAGGTTGGAAGCAGTATGTTCCCGAATTTTAAAAAATATTTTGAGCCGGAGCTGGCAGATAAATATACCTATGATGTGGAGAAAGCAAAGGAACTGCTTGCAGAGGCTGGCTATGGAGACGGATTTACCTTTACGATTACCGTTCCGAGCAATTATCCGCAGCATGTAGATACAGCGCAGATTATTGCGGAGCAGTTAAAGAAAATTGGTGTCACGGCAGAAATCAATCAGGTAGAATGGAATACCTGGCTGGATGATACTTATGGCAACCGGAATTATGAGGCAACATTGGTAGGTGTGGACGCATCTTACTTTGCAGCATCCGCAATGTTATCCCGCTTCAATTCCGATGCAAGGAACAACTTTATCAACTATTCCAATCCGGATTATGATGCAGCGTATGAAGCGGCAAGAAGTGCATCAACCGATGAAGAACAGACCGAGGGCTACAAAAAGTGCGAGGAAATTCTTGCAGATACGGCGGCCAGCGTCTACATTCAGGATTTGCCGGATATGGTAGCATTAAATAAAAAATTTACCGGATACAAATGTTATCCGCTTTATATTCAGGATATTGCACAGATTAAACTGGCAGATACCCAGTAGATCTGTGACACAGTGATGAAACAAAGAAGGGAGAGCAGACTATGAAACAGGTCATTAAAAAAATTATTACAACTGTATTGACACTGGTGATTGTATCATTTCTGCTCTTTCTTGCCTTTGAACTGATACCGGGAGATCCGGCACGGGCGAAACTGGGCACGGACGCAACGCCGGAACAGATTGCTGCGCTGCGGGCGCAGATGGGATTAGACCGTCCTCTTTTAGAACGCTATGTGACCTGGCTTTTTGCATTCTTTACCGGAGATTTCGGAACCTCGTACAGTTACAGCATGCCAGTGGGTGAAATGATTTTGGATAAGCTGCCGATTACGGTCACATTGACGCTTATGGCGTTTTGTATGACCGTTATAATATCTATCCCGCTTGCTATTCTTATGGCAAAGCATGAAGGAGGAATCACAGACAGTATCCTTTCAGCCATAAATCAGGTGATTATGGCGGTGCCTCCGTTTTTTTCCGGAATCCTGCTCACACTGTTTTTTGGTGTATTGCTAAAACTGTTTGTACCGGGAGATTTTGTTTCCTATGATGTGGATATGGGGAAATTTCTTTCGTATCTGTTTTTCCCGGCATTAGCAATCGCACTTCCAAAGATAGCCATGGCAGTGAAAATGTTAAAGAGTTCACTGCTTGCGGAAATGAAAAATGATTATACAAAAACGGCATACAGCCGTGGAAATGATACTTCGGGCGTGCTGTATAAGCATGTGCTGAAAAATGCATTTCTTCCTGTTCTGACTTTTTTTGGAATGGCGCTTGCAGATATTTTTACCGGAAGCATTGTGGTGGAGAAGGTTTTCAATATACCGGGTATTGGAAGGATTCTCATGACCTCTATCTCCAATCGGGATTATCCGGTGGTGGAGGCGATTATCATGATGATGGCACTTGTGGTAATAGTGACAAACCTGTGCGTGGATTTGATTTACCGGAAAATGGATCCGAGGATTACGGTGGAATAAATGAAGGATGCATCGAAAAAGAGAAAAAATTACAATTTTAAAATTGGCTGTGTCATTACGGTATTTGTGCTGTTGTTTGTCCTGGTTGGAATGATCTGGACACCTTATCCGCCGGAAGCGGTGGACGCATCGGCAAAGCTTTCCGGCAGCAGCCTAAAACATCCCTTCGGATGCGATCAGCTTGGGCGGGATATCTTAAGCCGCGTCATGGCAGGCAGCAGGATTACATTGTTTGCGGCCTTTGGCACGGTACTGCTCGGTGGCAGTATCGGCATTTTGATTGGAGCTTTTACCGGTTATTTCGGAGGGATTTTAGACGAAGTACTGATGCGCATTATGGATGTCATGTTTGCGTTTCCGAGTATCCTGCTCTCGTTAGTGGTAATTGCGGTGCTTGGTCCGGGTAATTATCAGACTGTGCTTGCGCTTGGTATTGCATTTGTACCGAGTTTTGCAAGAATTGTTCGCAGTGAATTTATACGTTGCAAGGAGTTAGAGTACGTCAGGCTGGCAAGACTTTCCGGTGCGGGAAATCTGCGGATTATGTTTGTACATATTCTGCCGAATATCCGTCCCGTTCTGTTATCTTCACTTATGATTGGTTTTAATAATGCAGTGCTTGCAGAGGCGAGTTTAAGCTATCTTGGCATCGGTGTACAGCCACCTTATGCCAGTCTTGGAAGGATGCTCTCTGAAGCGCAGGCATATATTTTTGTTTCACCGGGGAGCTGCATCTGGCCGGGCCTGGTGTTGATTCTGATGATACTTGGTTTTTCGCTTATGAGCGATGGGATAAAGACGGAAGTGCATGAGAGGAAACGATGGAAAAGAAAGAAAGTTTACTGAAGGTCGAAAATCTGAATATTGAATTTCTGGACAAAAAAGTACCACAAAAGGTCGTAACGGATTTTAATCTTACCATAGGCTATGGAGAACGGGTAGGTCTGGTGGGAGAGTCCGGTTCCGGGAAGTCGCTAAGTGCTCTTACTGTTGCAGGACTTTTGACGAAGCGGAAGGATGTGGCAATCCAGGGGGAAATTCATTTTGCAGGTCATGATGATTTTCTCTTTATGGATGAAAAGGAATTATGTAAACTTAGAGGAACGGATATTGGAATGATCTTTCAAGAGCCCATGACTTCTTTAAATCCGGTTAAGACCATTGGCTGGCAGGTAGAAGAAAGTCTTCGCATTCATACGGAGCTTTCCAAAGAAGAACGGCGGGAGCGTGCCATGGAGGCGTTGCGCGGTGTGGGGCTTTCCGATACGGAGCGAATTTATGCGTCATATCCCCATGAGCTTTCCGGTGGACAGAGACAGCGTGTCATGATTGCGGCGGCAATGGTGCATAAACCAAAGCTTTTAATCGCGGACGAACCGACGACGGCGCTTGATGTGACGATACAGGCGCAGATTATGGAACTGTTAAAGGAAATCAATGAAAGGGAGCATACGGCAATCCTTTTTATTTCCCATGATCTGCATCTGGTGCGCAGCCTCTGTAGTCAGGTTCTGGTCATGAAGGACGGCAGAGTGGTGGAAGCAGGAAGTGCGGATGATGTATTTTATGCACCAAAAGATTCGTACACCAGAAAACTGGTTTCTGCCATTCCCAAATTTGAACGGGAAAAAAAGGAAGTACCTCAGTTTGATAAAGGCAGCGACGAACAGGCAGAAACGGTGTTGTCTGTTTCAGATTTGAATGTCTGGTTTGATAAGCGGGCAGGAGGGTTATTTGGAAAAAAAGAGACCATGCAGGTTCTGCACGACGTGAGCTTTTCTATTCGTGAGGGAGAAATTGTAGGTCTGGTGGGAGAGTCTGGCTCCGGGAAATCGACGATTGCCAGGACGATACTGGGAGTTAATCAGAAATATCAAGGAACTGTTATCCATGCAGATGCTCATCCGCAGATGGTGTTTCAGGACCCATTTAGTTCTCTGAATCCGTCTAAGACGATTGGGTGGATTTTAGAAGAACCATTGAAAAATTTCACGAAGGATGATAAAAAGCAGCGCCAGGAAAAGGCGAGGGCAATTTTAAGACGGGTTGGACTTGACGAAGAATATCTGTTCCGTTACCCGAAAGAACTGTCCGGAGGACAGAGACAGCGCGTCTGCATAGCGCTGGCGTTAATTTTAAATCCGAAGTTTTTTATTGCAGATGAGGCGGTTTCGGCTTTGGATGTGACGATACAGGCACAGATACTGGAACTGTTAAAGGAACTGCACGAGGAACTTGGAAATGCAATTTTGTTTATTTCCCATGATTTACGGGTGGTATACCAGCTCTGTGACAGGGTACTTATTTTAAATCAGGGCAGAATCGTGGAACAGGGGACAGTGGAAGAAATTTATAAAAATCCGAAAGAGGAATATACGAAGCTGCTTCTTCGCAGTGCAAAATATTGAAATAAAAAAAGAACTGACATCTGTGTTTTAGGTGCTTGTCAGTTCTTTTTTGTTTATCCAAGCTTATGCAGCCTTGTTTTCCTGTGCAGAAGCGGATATCAGATGAAATCCGAGTTTTCCGACAGTCTGTTTGGTAAGTGTCAGTGTAAAGAAGATGATTGCACTGTCAATCGGCAGCATGACTGCATTTTTTAAAAGTCGCATCGGAAGAAGAACAAAAAATCCTTTGCCGTAGAGCATAGAAAGCCATAACGTGTTAAAGAAACAGTTTACAATCAGTTTTACGGTAAATTCGGAGAGTACGATGCGCTTTGCGGAAATTGGTTTCCGATATAAAAAGCAGCCGTAGATAAGACCAGCTAACATGGCATCAAAGGTAAAACCAAAGAAAAACGGGCCTTCTGGTTTTAAGAAATATTTGATTAAATCCAGTGCACCGCCAAAGAAGCAGCCGACTACCGGGCCAAAGAGAAATTCCACGATGCGGTTCGGTAGACCGGAAAAGCCAATTTTGATGTATGGTCCGATGGAAATGCTTGCTACCATGCCAAGTACAACGGCAAGGGCAGCCATCAGTCCGCAGAGAACCAGATTTTTGGTTACAGTGAATTCATGAAGTGAATCCGAAAACAGTTGTTTAATTTTTTTCATAAAAAAGCCTCCTTTAGCAGTTTTCCTAAACTACATAGAGGAGACACAGATAACCTGAATGTAGCAGCGGGATGCGAAGCCTGTACCGCAAGCAATGCTTTTCGTCCGCATGACAACTCCCTGTTCACACAGCACTTAACGCACAGATTTCTACTCTGCTAATATGTATAATATTAGTTTTAGTCGACACATACACTGCCGACCTGCGCAAGTATAACATATATACTTCGATTTGTAAATAACAATGTGGAAAAAAGTGAAAAAATCTTACAAAAAGTGGATAAACGTGATAAAATAGATAATAAAGTGAAATACTCCGAAGGTGTAGATTCGGGGCGGAAAGAAGGGATTGTCATGTTTGCTGTTGGGCAGAAAGAGGAGCAGGTTGTCATGAAAAAGGTCAGTATGCCGCGGGAGTTCAATTTACGAAAGAAGGGCAGAAAAATTTATGGAGCTTGGATAGGAGACAAATACCTTTATTTATCGGATGAAGAAAAGGTTTTGCGGGCAAAGACCGGAAGGGCGGAGGATGTTCATCTGATGAACATTGATACGGAAAATCGCATTGCGGTTCCAGCTTCCTTAGAGCATGCGAAGGTTATGATACGTGGATGCATTTCTACGATTGAATTGGAGTTTACACCGCAGAATTAAAAAACAACAGATATGTAGTAAAAAGGGAGAAGGCGTCTTAGACCGGGGGGTTAAGGCGCCTGTTTGTTACGTGTTAGAAGGGAATAATTGGTGATCAGGTTTGGAGAAAAATACTGTCGTTGGTGTTAGGAACAGGATTTTGGGAAAAGATAAAGAAAAAGGAGTGATCACTATTTTTTATAGATTTTCTAAAGACCAGTTGAAAGAGATAAATTTGACGGAGTGGCAGGAGCAGGAAGACGGAATCGCGGTTTTAAATGGCAAGGAGTGGGAGAAGATGACGGATATCCGGGCCAATTATCTGTTAGGTCAGCGGGAAGATAATATTCATTTTTGCAAGCTGGAGAGTCATTCGGATTATTTGTTTGGGACATTTCATATTCCAGTGAAGGGACATTACAGAAAGAATAACGGTTTTGCTTTTTATATACTAGAACGGAAAATAATATTTATTGATGATACGGGCATTGTGGAAAATGAAATAAAAAAGGTCAGAGAGCGAAGGATTAGGCAGGGTTACACGCTGGAACGCTTTTTATATGATTTTCTGATATCTCTGATTGACGATGATCTTTTATATCTTTCTTCCATTGAAAAAAAGATTGCAGAGATGGAGGAACGGATTTTGGAGAGCGAAGCGAAGGATTTTAATTACGAGATGC
Organism: uncultured Lachnospiraceae bacterium; assembly: GCA_945868305.1. Classification (GTDB taxonomy): domain Bacteria; phylum Bacillota; class Clostridia; order Lachnospirales; family Lachnospiraceae; genus Roseburia_D. The sequence goes on from CAMBKU010000050.1 coordinate 6,090, forward strand.
TCCGCTTGAAAAAGGAAATTTCAAGGATGCATCGGTATTACAGCCAGATGACGGATATGGGAGAAATGCTTCAGGAAAATGAGATGGAATTTTTGGACAAAAAGGAAGTAACCTGTTTTGGAGTGTTTACAGACAGGGCAGGCAGACTGAGAGAAGAAACACAGGTGTTGCGGGAGTATGCCATGCAGGTGCAGGATGTGTATCAATCAGAAATCGGTATCCGGCAGAATGATGTAATGAAGGTACTTACAGTGGTGACTACGGTGTTTCTGCCGCTGACATTGATTGCAGGCTGGTATGGCATGAATTTTGCCTATATGCCGGAACTGGCGTGGGAATACGGTTATCCGGCTGTGGTGCTGCTCAGCGTCCTGGTTGTAGTAGTCAGTCTGCGTATTTTTAAGAGGAAAAAGTATTTGTAGAATTTTTGTATAAAAAACATAGGACACACAAAAGATGTCCTTTGTGTGTCCTATGAGTTTAAGCAGTCATTTTTTTAAAGGATGTCAATGTATTCGCCGGATAGAGCTTTGTTCATGCTTCTTACGGCGCAGAATTTACCGCACATAGAGCAGGTATCATCATGCTCCGGTTTGCGGTCATCCCGGATTGCTTTTGCGGTTTCCGGGTCAATGGCGCATTCCCACTGGGCTTCCCAGTCGAGAGCGCGTCTGGCATCCGCCATTTTGTCGTCAATATCTCTTGCACCGCGCACACCCTTTGCAATATCAGCAGCGTGTGCTGCAATTTTGGAAGCGATAATTCCCTGTTTTACATCATCGACATTCGGAAGGGCTAAGTGTTCTGCCGGAGTTACATAGCAAAGGAAAGCAGCGCCTGCGGTAGCGGCAACAGCACCTCCGATGGCAGCCGTAATGTGGTCATAACCCGGTGCAATATCGGTAACCAGAGGTCCTAAGACATAAAACGGTGCACCACAGCAGATGGTCTGCTGAATTTTCATATTGGCAGCAATCTGATCAAGCGGCATATGTCCCGGTCCTTCTACCATGACCTGTACATCCTTTGCCCAGGCACGTTTGGTCAGTTCGCCTAAGCGCACCAGTTCCTCAATCTGACATACATCGGAAGCATCTGCCAGACATCCCGGACGGCAGGCATCGCCGAGAGAAATGGTTACGTCATATTCGCGGCAGATATCCAGAATCTCGTCATAATATTCGTAAAACGGATTTTCATTTCCGGTCATGCACATCCAGGCAAATACTAAAGAACCTCCGCGGGAAACAATATTCATTTTCCTTTTGTGGTTTTTAATCTGGTCAATGGTCTTTCGGGTGATACCACAGTGCAGTGTCACAAAGTCTACGCCGTCTTCCGCGTGCAGTCTTACCACATCAATAAAATCTTTTGCGGTTAAGGTTGCAAGGTCTCTTTGATAATGGATGACGGAATCGTAAACAGGAACCGTTCCAATCATGGCAGGACACTCACTGGTGAGCTTGCGGCGGAAAGGAATGGTATCTCCGTGGGAAGACAAGTCCATAATGGCTTCAGCGCCCATATTGACAGCCTCCATAACTTTTTTCATCTCCACATCATAATCCTTGCAGTCCTTGGAAACCCCCAGATTTACATTGATTTTTGTTTTTAACATGGAACCAACACCCTGGGGATCGATGCATTTGTGGTTTTTGTTTGCGCAGATAACGACTTTGCCGGCTGCGACGAGTGGCATCAGTTCTTCTACGGTCATCTGTTCTTTGGCGGCTACAGATTTTAATTCTTCTGTTACGATGCCCTTTCTTGCAGCCTCCATCTGTGTAGCGTATTCTCTCATTTCTCGTCTCTCTTTCTTATTTTAAATATGTATTTCTGATCTGTTTTTCCTGACTGTTTTTGCCTGAAAGAAAAAACGGGACACTGCAAACGCAGCATCCCGTTCCATAATCTCATCTATCACGTTTATCGCACGAATCCATTACAGTCTCTATTTCCCTACGTTAGCATTATCTAAATCAGGTTAAGGGTCTAAGCAATGCAGCTTACTCTCAGCCAGCTTGCCGCCGGCTCCCCTGTTTCATGTATTTTCATTGTATCATAATTTTTATAAAAAGCAACCGGAAAGCCTTGAAAAAAACCGGAACATAAGATATTGTGGTAGGAAAGGGGTTTTTTGAAAGGGAGCAAGAATAAAATGATAAAAAGACTAAAGAGGAATCTGCATTACCTCATATCGGTTGTCGGTATTCTGCTGATACTGATATGTTTTGTGGAAAACCCTGGAACTGTTACAGATAAATCGTATGATGTTTTGATGCCAGAGGAAACAGAGAAAAATCCGGACGGGAGTGAGGCGTTTACTTTTTCGCTGGATGCGACAGAAAAAATACAAAAAGACCTTGTGTTTTTTACGAGCCATCAGTTTGTAGAGGCTTATGCGGACGGAGAAAAGGTCTATGAGAATACCGGAAACGGCGGAATTTGGGGACATACGACAGGATCGGTATGGAATTTTGTACAGATTCCATACGGAACGGATACGGTCCGGGTGGAGCTTGTACCGGCTTATGAGAACGTAGCATATCAGGAATGCAGCTTTTATATAGGAAGGGAACTTGATATTTTTAATGCGATTTTTAACGAATCGCTTCTGGCTTTTTTTGCAAGTGCATTGATTATTATCCTGGGCGTGGGAATGATAATTTACTGGGGAATTGTACGTAAGAAGGCAATGATTGGAAAAAGCCTTTTGCATCTGGGAATTTTTTCTGTGATATTTGGGCTGTGGTCTGCAAATGAGACTGAAACCATGACACTTGTCTTAAATAACAGGAATGCTTCATCCTTTATGGCTTATATTTTGCTTATGATGCTTGGAATACCTTTTGCTTTGTTTGTCCATGATTTTTTGCGGATTGGAGACAAGAAAATATGGAAGATACTCTGTGCGGTCAGTGGGATTGAATTTTTCAGTGTTCTTTTCTTACAGTTCGCAGATATTTATGATATGAAAGAAACTCTATTCCTGACACATATTATTCTATTTATTGCGTTAGGTTATATGGTAGGATGCCTGATTTATAAGGTGGTGCGGCATCAGGTGGATCGCAGGGCAAAAATCAGTCTGGCGAGCATGTTTCTAATTTTGGTAGCAGCAGTGACAGATATTTCTATGTATAATAAGCATATCGGGGATTCTGATTTGTTTGGACGGTTTGTTTTCTTGATTTTTATTATCACATTAGGTTATGAGGCAGCATTTTATGCAGTGAGCATCATTGAAAAGGGACGGCAGGCAAAGGCCTATGAGGAACTGGCAATCCATGATATTCTGACAGGATTATATAACCGGACTGCCTATATGGCAGATACAACAGGAACGAAGCCCACGGCAAAGACTATGGTGGTGTCTTTTGATTTGAATAATTTAAAGGAATGTAATGATAACCATGGTCATGCGGCAGGAGATACTTACTTAAAAAATGCAGCACAGATTTTGGAGAGATCCTTTGGAAAATATGGAAAAATCTACCGAATGGGCGGAGATGAATTCTGTTGTGTCATAGAAAAGGCGGATAAGTGTCCGATTGAGTTGTGCATGGAGGAACTGCGCGCCGAAGAAGAACAATATAATGAACAAAGGGAGAACTACCCGATTCATATTGCCTGTGGATATGCGGTATATGATAAACAGAAAGACGGTGATTTTGAGGCAGCCAGAAACCGCTCGGATGCCATGATGTATGAGAATAAATCAGCGATAAAAGAAAAAATGCATATAAAGGATGGCAGAAGATGAAAACAACAATAAAACTAATTGCAAGTGATCTGGATGGCACGCTTCTTTTAAATGGTGCGACAAAGTGTAATCCAGAGCTATTTTCACTGATTGAGGAACTAAATAAAAGAGGCGTTTATTTCATGCCTGCCAGCGGCAGACAGTATCCGAGCCTGCAGCGGCTCTTTACTCCGGTGAAGGATAAAATCATGTATCTTTGTGAAAACGGAGCGCTTGTCATGCATTTGGATCAGGTATTGATGAAACGTCAGTTTGAGGATGATCTTGCCCTGCGTATCAGTCATGCGGTTTTAGAGCATCCGGATTGTGAGGTATTGATATCAGGGGAGCGTACCAGTTATATTATTCCGAAGGATAACGCTTTTGCTACCTACATCCGGGACGATATTGGAAATAATATTACAGTTATCGATAAGCCGGAGCGGATCGAGGAGCCAATTATGAAGGTGTCTTATTATACCCCGGAGGATAAAAGAGATAAGGCAACGGAAGATTTTAAACGGGAGTTCAAGGAGAGCTGCCTGATTGTGACTTCCGGAAACCGTTGGGTGGACTTTGCACCGCTTGGAACCAGCAAAGGTGCAGCATTAAAGGAAATTGGAGAAAAACTTGGCATCCAGCCGGAGGAGATGGCAGCCTTTGGCGATAATGAAAACGACAGAACTATGCTGGAGTTTGTTGGTCATCCTTATTTGATGGAGGATTGTAATCCTACTATGCGGGATGTAAAAGCAACGAATTGCCGTCAGGTGGAGGAATCCTTGCGGGAACTGTTAGAATTATTGTAGCTCTGCTGGAAAAGAGTAGGGAGGATTGTACTCATGAAAAATAAATCAAAGTTAAAAAAGATTCGGGAAAAAAGTGCCGCAGCTCCCGGAATCCCGAAAGAATGGTTTTATATGCAACAGAAGGCGGTTACGGTGCGCGATATTGAGCAGGCGCTAAAAGAAGACGATACGGTAAACGTGGAGATATGGGAAGAAATCGGTGTGTTAGAGGTGGAAATCCCGGAACAAAAATCCATGGATTTCGAACAGACAAAGCCGGATCTGCGGGATGAATACAGCAATGCATGGTTAGCAGAACATGAAGTAAAAAGTTTGTTTTTTGTAACGCTTGATGCAGAAAACTTTGGGAAAGCCCAGGAAATCATGCAAAAAATTACAGGAAAAATCGGCGGATTTTTTTGTGGGGACACAGAGGATTTTAAACCGCTGGTAAAATAAAAAGGAGGATTATATTATGCCATTTATTGATTCAAAAATTTCGATTCAGGTGAGTCCGGAGGAACGGGAAGTATTAAAAGAAGATTTTGGTCATGCCATTTCTATCTTAAATAAGCCAGAGAGTTTTCTGATGCTGGGTTTCGAGGACAACTATGACCTTTACATGGGTGGCAAGAAATTAGATAAGGGAGCTTTTGTCTCCGTTAAACTTTTCGGAAGCGCTTCTGCAAGAGAGTACAACAATATGACAGAGGAAATCTGTCGTATCTTTAAAGAGCGGCTCGGAATTCCGGGAAATGCAGTTTACGTTACCTACCAGGGAATCAATGACTGGGGATGGGATGGGAAGAATTTTTAACTTGTATGATATGTTGTAAAAAATAGGATAGTAAAGTTTTTTGCGGGTTTTAGATGAATTTTTCTGAAACCCATTTTTTGATATGACGACCGCTAATCAGAGCGAGATTCGCAAAGCGTATCTCGTCTCTGTATATGCCGGAAAGTTCTCAAAAACAGGGAAAAAATTTTATGATAATTCACTTGACATGCATAGAGCACGATGCTATACTGGTACTACCAGATGACAAAGATGTCCTAGGAAACATCTTTGTCTTTTTTTATTTTATTCACGTGAATGAGAGGAACATAGGACAGTCAATCAGCGAATAGGAGGAAACATTATGAAAAGAAGAACAGTAAGTTTATTAATGGTAACAGTAATGGCACTGATGGGTATGACAGGTTGTGGTTCTGGTGAGGAAAGTAAGAAGGATACAAAAGATGTAGAAAATACGGATGCAGGAAACAGTGTAGCAGAGGAAACAGCAGAAGCGTCCGAAAGTGAAGGAAAACCGATGGCAGGTGTTCATTTGGAAATGGCCATTGATGCAGAATATGCACCTTTCGAGAGTGTAAATTCCGATGGAGAGATTGTCGGATTTGACGTGGATTTAAACGAAGCATTGGCGGAAGAACTCGGGTACACATATAATCTGAATGATATGGAGTTTACAGGACTGATTAGTTCCATTTCTTCTGGAAAATGTGATTATATTATCTCAGCTCTCACATATAGCGAAGAACGGGATGAAGTGGTAGATTTTACAGATGGCTACTACACACCAGTTATGGCTATGGTATTTAAAAAGGATGCAGGTTATACCAGCATGAGCGATTTCGAGGGAAAGAAGGTAGGTACAACATTGGGATCTGTATATGAGGATGTTGTATCGCAGATCGATGATGTGCAGCTTCTGACTTATGACGTGGTAAATGAAGCGTTGCCAATCATTGGTACACAGGAACTTGATGCGGTACTTGCGGATACATCCAACGCAATTTCTTTCTGTGAGCAGGATGACAGTTTGACATATATGGTAGTTCCGCTTTCGTTTACAGAGGGAATTGTAAGTGATTTTTCCGTTCTCTTACCAGAAGGTTCAGAGTATGTGGATGATTTTAATGAGGCATTGCAGACATTAAAGGACAATGGTACCTATGAAGAGCTTATCGTAAAATGGTTTGGAGAACAGTATTACGAGGATCTTAAGACAGCACAAAATGAATAGGAAGTAGATGCGTATGAATTTTGAAAAAGTTTTTGAGTATCAGTCGTTACTTGTAAACGGTGTGCTCGTTACCGTCGGTTTTACGTTGGCATCTCTGTTTTTTGGCTTTCTCATTTCCATACCGCTTGCAATTATTAAAGAAAGTAAATTAAAGCCGGTTCGCTTTTTTGGATATCTTTATACGGATATTTTTCGTGGAATTCCGGCTCTGGTGCAATTATATCTGGTATATTTTGCATTGCCCCAGATTGTACCAATTACATTGACGGTAAATCAGGCAGCAATTTTAGCTTTATCCTTGAATCAGGCAGCGTATATGTCAGAGGCAATCCGGGGTGGAATAGAGTCCATTCCGGTAGGGCAGAGGGAAGCTGCGAAAGCACTTGGAATCTCGTATCTTAGAACTATGTTTGGAATCGTTTTGCCGCAGGCATTTAAAAACGTTTTGCCGGCATTGGCAAATGAGACTATCAACCTGTTGAAGGGGACTTCTCTTGTGTCGATCATTGGTGCGATTGACCTGATGCGTGTAGGCAGACAGATTATGGCAGATACCTATTTGACGGCAGAGCCATTGCTTGTGGTAGCGCTTATTTATTACATTATGGTAAAATTACTATCTTTTATGACTGGAAGACTTGAGAAGCGTATGCGGGTCAGCGACAGGCGTTAGAGATGGTAGAAAATACATAGTGGGAAAGGATTAAAAGCAGGTATGAAAAATGATAGTAAAAATAAAAGATATGAAAAAAAGCTATAAATCAACAGAAGTGTTGAAAAATATCAATCTGGATGTGGATTATGGAGAGATTATATCAATTATAGGTCCCTCCGGTTCCGGGAAATCGACACTTTTGCGCTGCATCAACGGATTAGAGCATACAAGTGCTGGAATAATTGAAGTTTTAGGTTATAATATAAGTCAAAAAAGGGAAAATTTACCAACTATATATCAGAATGTAGGAATGGTATTTCAGCATTTTAATCTGTTTCCACATATGAAGGTAATTGATAATATCACGTATGCGCCAAGGCATGTAAAAAGAGTGCCAAAGCAGGAGGCAGAGAAAGAAGCAAGAAAACTGTTGAAGATGGTCGGACTGGAAGATAAGGCGGATGTGTATCCAATTACGCTCTCAGGTGGGCAGCAGCAGAGAATAGCGATTGCCAGAGCGTTGGCTATGGAGCCTAGAATGCTGCTTTTTGATGAACCGACATCTGCTTTGGACCCGGAGATGGTGACAGAAGTGTTGGAGGTTATTAAAAATCTTGCAAAAACCGGAATCACAATGCTTATTGTGACTCATGAGATGGCGTTTGCCCGTGAGGTTTCATCCAGAATCCTTTTTCTGGACGGAGGCTATATCGTAGAGGATGAAAAACCAGAGATTTTCTTCACAGATCCCAAAACAGAGAGAGCAAAAGAATTTATAGCAAAAATGTTGTAAGAAGGAGCCGAAAATGGGAGCATTACTTTACGAAGAAGTAGCGGAAAAAATAAAGCAGTATGTCAAAGAAAATCAGATGGAGAAAAACAGCAAACTGCCGTCAGAGCGTAAATTGGCAGAAATGTTTGGAACCAGCAGAAATGTGATTAGAGAAGCATTAAAGCTTTTGGTGGAGCAAAAGGTAATCGAAGTCCGGGAAAAATCAGGAGCATATGTTTTAAACATTGATGAAGCAGATATTTTGGATGCAGTAAAAAAAGAGTTTATGATGGATTCGATGAATGTGGAAAATGTTCTATATTTAAGGGATATTTTGGAGCCTTCTGTGGTGGATCTTTGTGTCGGACGAATTACACCGGAACAGTTAAATGAACTGCGGGAAGTAAATGATAATATGCGATGTACATCAGATATGGAGGATTTCGCAAAATATAATATCCGATTTCATGAACTCATGGCAGATGCGACCGGAAATTCAGCACTTTATGCGGTGATGTGTCTTCTTTACAATGTGATTGGTTCAAAAATATTCCGTCTTCCATATACCGGAGATTCGACGCGATTAGATACGATAAAAGAACATGACCAGCTTATCAGTGCATTTGAAGATCAGGATTTAAAGCGTGCGAAGCGTGTGATGAAGCGGCATTTGAATACGGCAAAAGCTGATTACGAGAATTTGAAAAAAAGTAATGCGGAACATGAGGAGGCATAAGAGGAAAAGAAGTTAAATGAAAGATAAGAAAAAGTACATATTGATTTTAGTTCTCACATCCGTACTTTGGAGTACAGGCGGGACACTCATAAAGCTGATGTCGTGGAACAGTTTTGCAGTCGCAGGAATAAGGAGTCTGATTGCAGCGATTACGGTGCTTCTTATTACCAGAAAGTTTACTTTTCGACTGGATAAATATCAGTGGATGGGAGCACTGTTTTATGCAGCAAGCGTAATCCTTATCGTGACTGCAAATAAATATACGACAGTGGCAAATGCAGTGCTTTTAACTTATACTTCGCCAATTTACACAGCAATTGGAGGCTATTTCATCTTGAAGGAAAAGGTAAGAAAAATGGATATCGCATCCATTGCAGTGATACTTTTGGGACTGGTGCTGTTTGTTGCAGATGGACTGGGTGCCGGTCATGTATTCGGAAATGTGATTGCCCTGTTTGCAGGTGTGACATTTGGACTTATGATTGTATTCCTGCGGAAATCAAGGGAAAACTCTCCCTGTCTTAATATGATTTGGGGTAATATTATAGCGTTTGTTATATGCATTCCATTTATGGGAAAAGTGGACGTAAATACGAGAGATGTGGGACTTATACTGGTTCTTGGAGTGGTGCAGCTCGGAATTTCCTATGCAATGTATTCCTATGCCATTCAGGGCGTTACTGCATTGGAGGCTAATGTGATCACGATTTTAGAACCGATTTTAGGACCGGTGTGGGCATTGCTGTTTTATCGTGAAATGCCATCAAAAATGGCACTGCTTGGAGGATTAGTGATTCTTTTTGGCATCTTGCTCAAGGAAATTAAAATACCGGACAGAAAGCAGAGGAAAGAAGGTCTTAGCGATGTATTATGAAAGATTTAAAGAAGCGGAAGAAAAAGCGCTTCGTATTGATAAAAAGACAGATCGGAAGATGGAGCGAATTCTTCATGATGATGTCCATTCCTTCATGGAACTTCCGATTGCGAGAAAAAAAGAGGATTTAAAGGGAAATGATATTGTAATCGTTGGAATTCCGTATGAAGGATCAAAGCTGGTCACACCTTATGAATGCTGGCCGCTTGCGGCATCAGATCCGGATGAAAATGAAAAGCAGATTTATGCACGTTGTGGGGCGCAGTACTGCCCGGATGCAGTGCGCAGAAATTCTATCCATTATAATATGGCACAGGGAGACGGATACCTGCCGGAAGTGGGACCTGATTTTTATGTCATGCATCATATTTCTGCGGCTGATTATGGAGACGCAGTAATTGATAAAAGCAAATCCACCGAAGAAATCATGGATTCGATACGAAGTAAAATAGAGGATGTCTACGAAGCGGGGGCGATTCCACTTGTGATAGGCGGAGATCATACCATACCAGCACCCGTGTTCGAGGCATTGGCAAATAAAAATGATGGAAACTTTGGAATCATTGATTTTGACAGTCATTTTGATATGTCTTATGAGCCGAGATATTGGGCAGGAAGCCAGTGGGCAGCCTGTTTTGAAACCGGAAAAGTGAAGCCGGAAAATTTTGTACAGATTGGAATTCGAGGAATTCGTCAAAATGCATTCTGGCAGTATGTACAGCAGGATCTGGGATATAAGTATTTTTCCATCCGTGATGTAGAGGAACAGGGGATTCGTGCGGTGGTACAGCAGGCAATCGACATTGCAACGAAGGGAACCAAGGGAATCTATGTATCCTTAGACTATGATTGTCTGGATGCTGCACTTGCCTATGGACAGAAATACCCGGATGTTGCGGGTATCACTTCCAGAGAAATACTGGTCGCACTGCGTATGATCAGTGAGCAGACAAATCTGTATGGTTTTGATGTATGCTGTATGTCGCCCCGGTATGATATCAATGGGCTGGGCGCACAGATGGTAGGACGTGCTATGCTGGAAGTTATGACCGGAATTGCAGAAAAAAAGCCGGAGAAGAAGTAGGGAGGAATATTTATGTATTATGAAAGATTTAAAGAAGCGGAAGAAAAAGCACTTCGTATTGATAAAAAAGCAGACCGTCAGATGAAGCGGATTCTTCATGATGAGGTTCCATCTTTTATGGAACTTCCGATTGCAAGAAATGAAGCAGAGATAAAAGGGGCAGATGTAGCGGTACTTGGAATACCTTATGAGGGACTTAAAATCTACGATCCATTTACCTATTGGCCTTTTGAAGCGGGAAACCCGGATGAAGACCATCCGGAGATATTTGCGAGAACCGGAACCTTTATGTGCCCGGATGAGGTAAGAAAAAATTCTATTCATTATAATATGGTACAAGGAGACGGATATCTGCCGGAGGCAGGACCTGACTTTTACATTATGCATGAAATAAAAGCTGTGGATTGTGGAAACGTAAAAATTGACAAGTCCGAATCCGTAGAAGAAAATATTGATCGTGCAAGAGCGAAGGTGGAGGAAATCTACCGTGCAGGAGCAATTCCTATTGTATTGGGAGGAGATCATACTATACCGGCACCGGTGTTTGAAGCATTGGCCAATACGACAGACGGAAATTTTGGTGTAATTGATTTTGACAGTCATTTCGATATGTCTTATGAGCCAAAATATTGGGCAGGAAGCCAATGGTCAGCATGCCTTGAGACGGGGAAATTAAAACCGGAAAATCTTGTGCAGATTGGAATCCGGGGAATCCGTCAGTCTACCTTCTGGAAATATGTGCAGGAAGACTTGGGGTATAAATACTTTACGATTCGTGATATAGAAGACATGGGAATGCGTGCGGTAATCGACCAGGCGATTGAAATTGCGTCCAAAGGAACGAAAGGAATTTATATTTCATTGGATTATGATTGCCTGGATGCAGCGATGGCGCCGGGACAGCGTTATCCGGATGTGGCAGGCATCACGACAAGGGAGATGGCATATGCACTGCGTACGATTGCAGAGCGCGTTCCGGTATTTGGTTATGATATCTGCTGTATGTCACCACGTTACGATATTCAGGGAATCGGTGCGCAGTTTGTCGGAAGATCTATTATGGAGGTTATGAGCGGCATCGCGGAGCGCAAACATCGGGAAAAAGCGGAAATGTAATTTTTCATATGAAAAAATGGACTATGCTGTGAAGTGGCATAGTCCTCTTATGTTTCGGGATATTTTAGCGGTTATCTGCTTTTACGGGTACAGGTTAGTTTGAAATTTAAAGAGACATATAAAAAAATCCGCGGCATACAATGTAACAATTAGTATCGCAGGGGATTTTTTGTGAAAAGTTATATCGAGGAGAGAGTCATAAATATCGCAAATTATATCATTGAGAACAATGCCACTGTGCGTCAGACCGCAAAAAAGTTTGGAATTAGTAAGAGTACCGTACATAAGGATGTAACAGAGCGAATCATCCAGATCAATCCGACGCTGGCAGCGGAGGCAAGAAAGGTTCTCGATGTCAACAAATCCGAGCGCCATATCCGGGGAGGAATGGCAACGAAAGAAAAATATCTGCATCAGCATATGTAAAATATAACGCATAACGAGAAGGGCAATCGGAAGATTGCTTTTTTCG
>CAMBKU010000051.1 GCA_945868305.1 uncultured Lachnospiraceae bacterium
GGAGAAGGAAAAGAGGATTCTTTTCGACCGCTTCTCGTATATACGGATGAGGACTGTCTGTCCATGGACGGAAAACGGTATTTAAAACCGTATTTTAAACCGGATATGAGCCCGGAGCTACTTTGCAATTTTCAGTATGTGGGCGGTATGTTTGCCGTGCGCAGGGAGCTTTTAGAGCAGTTTAAAGAATCAGATGTGGAAGTGTTCGGAAACGGCTGGTATGATCTTTTGTTTTATTGCTTTGAGCATACGGCAAAGATTGCTCATATCCCCGAGGTGCTTTTTTCCAAACATGCCACGGATACGGAGCGGTTCGTACGCTGCGAGGACAGAGGACAGAGATGTTATATTGAACGGCATCTGAGAAGAACTGGCGTTGAAGCAACTGTAGAAAATAGTGAAGTTCCGGGATTTTTCCATGTGAAATATGCTATCAAAGGAAATCCGCTTCTTAGTATTATTATTCCAAATAAAGATCATATTGATATTCTGGATCAGTGTATCCAGGCTATCTTGCACAAGAATAATTATCAGAATTTTGAAATTATTATTGCAGAAAACAACAGTACCGAACAGGAAACCTTTGATTACTACGAGAAAATTAAAAAGGTGGACAATCGGATCAATATCGTATACTGGAAAAAAGAATTCAATTATTCTGCAATCAACAATTTTGCGGCAGAATTTGCAGCGGGAGACCTTTTGCTGTTTTTAAATAACGATACGGAACTGATAAACCCGGACAGCTTTACGGAAATGGTAAGTTATTGTTACAGACCGGGAGTTGGTGCGGCAGGTGCCATGCTTTATTATGAGGATGATACAATTCAGCACGGCGGTGTTGTGATTAAAATCGGCGGCTTTGCAGCAAATGCGCTTTGGAGCTTAACGGATCGTGACGAGCGGTATTATCCGTATTCTGTGACGGCACGCGAGTTTACCGCATGTACGGCAGCATGTCTGATGATGAAAAAATCAGTATTCCAGAAGGTTGGAGGATTCGATGAAAAGCTCTGTGTGGCACTCAATGATGTAGATATCTGTATGAAGGTGCGCAAAAGCGGTGAACTTATTATGTTTAATCCCTATGCGACGCTTCATCATTATGAATCCAAGTCCCGCGGCTTCGAGAATACACCGGAAAAGCAGGAACGCTTTAACCGGGAGATTGCTTATTTCCAGTCAAAATGGGAAAAAGAGCTGGAAGCGGGAGACCCTTATTACAATAAAAATCAGACGCTTCACCGGGCAGACTATTCCATGGATTACTAGATTTGCATAAATGTGCTTCATCTGATACAATAGGACGCAGGTATAGAAATGGAGGAAAAGAACGAATGCAGTATCTTTTATGCGCGATATATGTTGTTTTTACAATATCAGGAGTAACTTTTATGAAGCTTGGAAGTATGGCAGAGAATTTAAAGGGTATTATTGTACCGATTGTAAATCTTCGTATTACCGGATTGTCTCTGGTCGGTTACATGTGCTATGGTATCAGCTTTCTGCTTTATACAGTAATTATCAGTAAATTTGAATTGGGCTATATTTCTCCAATTTTAAGCGGAATAGTGCAGATTGTGACACTGATTGTCGCATTCTTTGTCTTCAAAGAGCATTTTTCTTTGAATGCAGGAATTGGAGCGGCGCTTATTATCGTTGGTGTTATTATTATGAATTGGAAATAAAATTTAGGAGAAGAAAATGGATAAGATTGCAGTATTGATTCCTTGCTACAATGAGAGCAAGACGATTGAAAAGGTAGTCACTGATTTCAAAAGAGTGCTGCCGGAAGCAGTAATTTACGTGTATGATAATAATTCCACGGACGGGACAGACGAGATCGCAAGAAAAGCAGGGGCGGTCGTGCGCTATGAACACCGTCAGGGAAAAGGAAATGTAATTCGCAGGATGTTCCGTGAAATTGATGCGGAATGTTATATTATGACGGATGGAGATGATACTTATCCGGCAGAGTCAGCGCCTGAGATGATAAAAAAGGTTTTGGAGCGTCAGGTTGACATGGTAGTCGGAGATCGTTTGTCTTCTACTTATTTTACAGAAAATAAGAGACCGTTCCACAATTTTGGAAATTCACTGGTACGAAAATCCATTAATATGCTGTTTAATACAGATATAAAGGATATTATGACGGGCTATCGTGCCTTCAGCTATCAGTTTGTGAAATCTTTCCCGGTGCTTTCTAAGGGCTTTGAAATCGAGACGGAAATGAGCATTCATGCAGCAGATAAGAATATGTTTGTGGAAAATGTGGTCATCGAGTATCGTGACCGTCCGGAGGGAAGTGTGTCTAAATTGAATACTTATTCTGATGGATTCCGGGTACTCCGCACGATTGCAAGATTATACCGCACCTATAAGCCGATGAATTTTTACGGGCTTTTTGCAGCGGTTTTGGCAGTACTTTCGATTGCATTTTTAATTCCAGTCCTGGTGAAATATTCTAGGACCGGGCTTGTTCCGAATTTCCCAACATTATTTGTCTGTGGTTTTGTAATGCTGGCAGCAATCCAGTCTTTCTTTTCCGGGATGATTCTGCAGACCATCAGTCAGAAAAACCGTCAGGATTTCGAGATGGAATTGCAGCATATAAATGACAGTAAAGATGAGAAAATGGGAAAGTAAGTAGGAGAGTATTATGGTATCTTTAGCAGCATCAATTTTTTTCGCAGTATCTTATCTGGCGCTGGCAGGAGGATTTTATTTCCGAAAGAAGTCTGATGAGAAATTTTATGGTATTACCTGGCTGGCACTGATTTTTGTTATGATTCAGTGTTACCATGTGTTTATTGCAGCAATTATCAATGTGATTCATATTCCGGTAAATCTGGTTACATTCGGAATTTTTGATTTGGCAGCAGCCGCTTTTTTCTGGATTCCAACCTATAAAAAGAAAGAGATTCAGAAATATATCTATGGAGTGGTGGATATTGTATTTGCTGTTCTTTTGATTGCCTTTATCGCATGGTTTGCGAAAAATCGGTATTATGGTTTCAATTTATATATTAATTACAAGACAGTAGATCCGGGCCCGCGGTTTCGTGAGGCAATGGATTTTGTAAATACACAGTCCATCAGCAGAATGTTTTATGCACAGGTTGTGAACGGAACGATGATTGAACTGTTTGCACCGTTTGAGCGGGTAGACTATTATTATCGTTTTTATGTTTTAAGTGATCTGGTGCAGCTTATGATGTCCGGATTTATGTTTTTCGGTGTAATCCGAAAATATATGAAAGGAAAGTTCTTAAGCATTGCTGGTATTTTTACCTCTTTCGTTTTTCTGTTGGGATATCCGCTTAATAGTACAATTTACGGCTTTACGTATCTTGGTATGAGTCTTACAATGGTGGCGATGCTGTTAGTGCTTACCGACCTTTTTGCGGAAGAAAAGCTGGACAAGCGACTTAACATTTTTCTTTTGATGCTTGGATGCCATGCAATGTTCCAGTGCTATGCATTGTTTATGCCGGTGACGTATCTGGCGATTATTTTTGTGATTTTCCTGAAACAATACCGCAAAAAGATACTGGTTTCCAAGGACACGGTACTTACCTGTCTCGCAGTATTTTTGTTTCCTTGTATTTCTGGGCTTTGGTACACATATATGGATGTGTTCGTAAAGGATGATGTATCGGTTGGATCTGCGATTTCTGCAGAAGGGGCGATTTACCGTGACCTGTATTCCAATTTCCTTCCGTTTTTGCCGCTTGCAATTTATGGTTTTGTGAAACTTATTCAGGGAAAGAAAAATAAATTTATGAGCTGGTTTGCTCCGATGTTTGCAATCTTTACTTTTGGAATGTTTGCCTTGGCATACCATAACCGCTCTGTATCAACCTATTATTTTTATAAGGATTATTACATGCTCTGGCTGATTCTCTGTGCACTTGGATTTTACGGAGTATACAAAATGGCTGGGGAGGCCCGGACAATAACTGCTTTTTATATGGGAACTTGGGCGTTTGTTCTCTTTATGTTCCTTTCCGGTCTGGAGACGCGGATTTATAACAACAATAACCTGTTTATGTCGAGTGCTAAGTCAATGCAGTATAATGACCTTGCGGTATTTAATTATAACACGATAAAGGAGCCACCGTTTTCAGAGTCGAGAATGATTATGGCGCATTATGTCTATGAAAATCTGATTGAAACAGGGGAAACGGATAAACCGGTTCCGTGCGCTTACAATGATGACCAGTTTTATTGGTACGAGGGCGTAACAGATCAGCGTCTTTCTGATTATATGTATTGGAAGACAGATTATGATACATTTAAGAAAAATCTGGGGCAAAATTGTGACTATGTCAGTGTTATGAAAGACAGCCGGATTTATTTGGACAATCAGGAATATTTCGATTCAATGGAAAAAGTTTTTGAGAACGAAATAGGTTTTGTGGCTAAGGTGAATAAAGATTAGGTGTGAACATGGAAAATAGAAAGACAAAATCGGTTCAGCAGAACATGATTTATAACACGGTTGGTTCACTGGTATATTATTTTTGCCAGTGGGTCATGACCGTTCTTATTGTAAGAATGTCCGGATTTGAAGATGCGGGCATTCTTTCGCTTGCAATGAGTGTAACAGCGGCTCCGGCCATTGTGGGGCTGTTTAATATCAGAAGCTATCAGGTATCAGACTTGAAGGGACAGTATTCAGATTCTGTATATATCCGTTCCAGAGTATATACGAATCTACTTTCCTTTGTGGTCTGTCTTTTTGTGGTTTTTGTAAACGGCTATCCGTTAGAAAAGGCAGCTGTGATTTTACTGTTCATGTGTTTTAAAATGGCAGAAGGCGCGGCGGATGTTTATTACGGAATTGACCAGAAAAAGGAACGGCTGGACTATGCTGGGATTTCGCTGACTATCCGTGGATTTGGTTCTCTGGCACTTTTCTGTGGAATCTTTATGCTGACAAAGAATCTGTTTTTCTGCGTTCTTGGCATGTCATTTTTTTCTTTTGCAGTGGTATTTGTTTATGACAGGAGAATAGTCAGCCGTTTGACGGAGGAACGTGAACCGGCGGCATTTTCGCAGATTAAAAGTCTGCTTATTACCTGCCTTCCACTGGCAGTCGTTGCTTTTTTGAACAATTTGTCTCTTACGATACCAAAGATTTATCTGGAAAAATATTATGGAGAGGAGATATTCGGAATCTATTCTTCTGTGTCATCTCCGACGATTGTGGTGCAGCTTGCGGCGACAACCTTATTTGCACCGTTAGTTCCGGTTCTGACGAAGCAGTTTAATGAAAATCATAAAAAGGAATTTAGAAAAATTCTTGCGCAGTTCTTTGGACTGATACTGGCAGGTACCGTACTTGGCGTGGTGTTATCCAAATTACTTGCGGACTGGGTACTTAAAATTTTATATGGAGAAGAAATCGGACCGTATACTAATCTGTTTATTCCGGTCTTTTTCATAGCGGTGCTTATTGCAGTTAATGCAAGTCTGTTTAGTGTATGTACACTGATAAGGGAAATAAAGAGCCAGTATGTGGTTGGAATCGCCGGCATTGTATCGGCATTTCTCTTATCGGTTACGGTGGTAAAAGAATTGTCGTTAGAGGGAACGATTCTTGCTTTTGTCGGAACATTAGTGATTCAAATTGTTATTCAGATATTTTTGATTGTGCGCAAAGTGAGGAAAATCGATGGGAATTGTAAATAAGGTAGCTGGTGTTTACAAAAGATATGGTTTCATGGGCTTTTGCACAAAACTGGATGAAAAACTTAAATCTCCGGTGCGGGATTACGGAAAGCGCGTAACAGAATTTTTGCCGACAGAGAAGGAGCTTAGCGCGCAGCGAAAGCATCATTTTCTGATAGAACCATTTATCAGTATTGTGGTGCCTGCCTATGAAACGAAAGAAACTTTTTTAAATGAGCTTTTGGATTCTCTGGAGAATCAAACCTATGACCGATGGGAACTCTGTATTGCGGATGGAAGCAGCGGAGATGGGGTAGAGCGTGTTATAAAAAAACGTCAGGAGCGTTATAGAGAAGAAGGGCGAAACAGCCGTATCTGTTACAAGAGACTCAAAGAAAATAATGGGATTTCGGAGAACACGAATGCCGGGCTGAAACTGGTGACTGGTAGTTATGTAGGATTTATGGATCATGATGATGTGCTGGAAAAGAATGCGCTCTATGAGGTAGTAAGGGTGATAAACAACCTTCCGGATGCAGATGTGATTTATTCTGATGAGGACAAAGTATCTTCGGATTTAAAACAGTATACCCAACCTCACTTTAAACCGGATTTTAACCTGGAGCTTTTGCGGGATAATAATTACATCTGTCATTTCCTGGTTGTATCCAGACCGCTTTTGGAGAAAATTGGAGGATTTCGCAGGGAATTTGATGGATCTCAGGATTACGATTTTATCCTGCGTGCCGTAGAAAAGGCAAAACGAGTCTGCCATATTCCAAAGATTTTGTATCACTGGAGAATGCATTCAGCTTCCACAGCGGGAGACAGTGACAGTAAAGAGTATACCTTTGATGCAGGAAAGCTTGCGGTGGAGGAACATTTGAAACGTCTTGGTATACCGGCTTTAGTGGAAAAGAGGATAGAGGTAGGCTGTTTTCATGTGAAGTATAAACAGACAAAGGATTTGGACGAGGAAGACTATCTGTTGTGTTTGCCGGAGGGCGTTCATCCGCTTGACGATGACTGGAAGGAGGAATTTTTTTCCTATCTTTCACAGGAACGTGTCGGAATTGTCGGAGGAAAAACCTTTGGAAAGAACGGAAAAATCAGGCAAAACGGATATACCTGTGATTCGTATGGAAATATTAGACCGCTCTTTGCAGGTCTTCCGTCAAAGTTCAAAGGATATTGCAGGCGGGCGGTACTGGCGCAGGAAGTCGAAGCAGTCGCCTTTGAGTTTGCCATGATAAAAAAGGAAGCTTATGACAAAATCGGCGGCTGGGATGAAAGCCTTCCTCATCCTTACCGTGAAATGGATTTCTGCCTGCGGCTTAGAAAAGCAGGTTATGCGGTAATACAGACACCGTATGCGCAGGCAATCGTGGAAAAAGAGCCTGATTTCAAAAAAAACTGTGGAAAAGAGGACGAGGCGAAGGAAAGACTGCGGGGCTGGATGGAAAAAGAAGGATTTGTTTATGATCCCTGCTATAATCCTAATTTTGCGGGAGAGGGAAAAACATTTGCAATATAAGGCAGAAACAGTAAATTGGCACGGCAGTCTGATATTTGGAAGGAAAATGGAGATGCTATGATAAAGATATTTATATGTCCGAAATGCGGATGGCTTCGGGAAGTCTCGCGGAGAAAAGAAGTAGAGTGCTATAAGTGTGGAGAAAGCAGCATGGTGCCTGTGAAGCTGACTTATGAAAAATATGCATATATGTCAGAGCAGGAACGCGCAGATTATGCCGAAAGCTGGCTTTATATTCATAAAAAGAATAAAAAAATATAATTTCTGGTTGTCCGAAACAGCTTTGTATTGTAAAATAGAAAACAGATATTACAAAAATGTTACAGAACATCCTAAAATTGTAAAAAATTACAGATATCATATTTGTTGAGGCAAAAGCAATGTATAAAAAAGAAAAAAAGAGTTGGGCAAAGCATATAGACTTTACGTTGTTGGATATTATATGTCTGCAGCTGGCGTTTGTGCTTTCCTATTTTCTCAGGCTGGGCATTTCTCTGCCATACCGTAATGAGCCTTATGAGAGACTGGCGATTATACTGGTCATGATTGACATCTGCGTTGTATTTTTTGCAGAGGCTTATAAGGGGATTTTGCGTAGAAATAAGTATCAGGAATTAAAAGCGGTAATCATTCATTGTTCCACCGTTTTTGTGGGAATGCTGGTCTATATGTATGCGACAAAGCAGTCGGCGGTTTATTCCAGACAGATGCTGTTTGTATATCTGTTTCTTTCGATTGTATTTGAATTTATTGGAAGAATTGCATTAAAAAGATATATCCGGAAAAGGATTTTATACAGCCGTTACCGTTCGGTCATGATTTTGGTGACCACGAAGGAATATGTAGAGGAATGTCTGCAGAATTTTGAAAATATGGAATATACGGAATTTTTCGTAAGCGGTGTGGTAGTTGTGGACGAGCCGCTAAAGGGAACGGAAATCCGAGGTGTTCCGGTGGTGGCGAATGCGGATGATTTCTTTGAATATGTCCGTACCAATGTGGTGGACGAGGTGTTCATTAATGGAAATACGAAAGAAAGCAGCGAAGCACTTGCTAATGATTTGTTAGAAATGGGAATCACTGTGCATTATTGTCTGGTTCATGAATCCCAGATGGTGCCAAACCGTGTAATTGAGCAGTGTGGGAATTATCTGGTGCTTACTTCCAGTATGAAGATTGCATCTCCCAGGCAGCTTTTTGTGAAGCGCTGCATGGATATTGCAGGAAGTCTGATAGGGCTTTTTTGTACTGGAATCGCATTCCTTATTTTTGCTCCGCTTATTAAAAAACAGTCTCCGGGTCCGATATTTTTTTCACAGGTTCGTGTAGGGAAAAACGGAAGACAATTCAAATTCTATAAGTTCCGTTCTATGAATGTGAATGCGGAAGAACAGAAGAAAGAGCTGATGGCCAGAAACGAAATGGAAGGCCATATGTTTAAGATGGCAGACGATCCGAGAGTTTTTCCAATCGGAAAGTTTATGCGGAAGTATTCTATTGATGAATTGCCGCAGTTTTGGAATATCTTAAAGGGCGATATGAGCCTGGTGGGAACCAGACCACCGACCGTGGAAGAATTTGAGAATTATGATTTGAAACACAAGGCGAGACTGGGAATTAAGCCGGGTCTCACCGGAATGTGGCAGGTCAGCGGGCGCAGCGACATAAAGAATTTTGAAGAAGTGGTAGGGCTGGATACCTACTATATCGCGCATTGGGATTTGGGACTTGATGTCAAAATCCTTCTAAAAACGATTAAGGTCGTATTGACCGGACGAGGATCAGAATAAAATGAAGCATGTATTTATCATAGGTTCTAAAGGAATTCCTGCAAATTACGGCGGATTCGAGACTTTTGTGGAACACCTGACCGGAGGTCGGCAGGATAAAGAGATTAAGTATCATGTTGCCTGCATGGACGAAAAGGAAAAGATAGTGACTTATAATGAGGCGGAATGTTTTCATCTTGCAGTGCCGTCCATAGGTCCTGCCAAGGCAGTCTATTACGATTTGAAGGCGTTTTCCTGGTGTCTTCACTATATAAAAAAGCATAAAATAGAGCATGCCATTGTCTATGTGCTGGCATGCAGAATCGGGCCTTTTGCAGGCCGTTTGAAAAGAAAGCTTGCGGAATGCGGAGGAATACTTTATGTAAACCCAGATGGACATGAGTGGAAAAGAGCAAAATGGAATTATTTTATCCGCAAATACTGGAAGTTTTCGGAGAAACTTATGGTAAAGCATGCAGATCTTCTTGTCTGTGATTCCAAAAATATCGAAAGTTATATCCGCAGAGAATACGCAGCGTATCATCCGAGGACAACCTATATTGCTTATGGGGCGGATGAGGAAGATGAGTCATTGGAAAATACAGAAGATAAGCTTTCGGCCTGGTATGAGAAGCACGATTTAAAAAGAGGGGAATACTATCTTGTAGTAGGACGCTTTGTGCCGGAAAACAACTATGCCACAATGATTCGGGAATTTATGCGTTCTGAAACGAAAAAGGATCTTGTACTGATTACAAATGTGGAGCAGAATAAATTTTATGCCCGTCTTCGGGAGGAAAGCCACTTTGATGTGGATAAAAGGATTAAGTTTGTTGGAACGGTTTATGATGCGGATCTTCTTACACAGATTCGGAAATATGCCTATGGGTATCTTCACGGGCATGAGGTGGGTGGAACCAATCCCTCACTGTTAGAGGCACTTGGAAGTACCGAACTGAACCTGCTTTTGGATGTAGGGTTTAATTCAGAGGTGGCAAGAGACGGAGCGCTTTATTGGACAAAGGAACCGGGAAATTTAAGCAGGCTGTTAAAGCGGGCAGATGAGATGACGCAGGAACAGAAGAAACAACTTGCAGATAAGGCAAAGGCGCGGATTCGTAAGGATTACAGCTGGTCATATATCATAGCAGAGTATGAACGTCTATTTTTAAAACAGGAATAAAGTGGGATGCAGATATGGAAGAAAAAAAGAAACGGGTTTCTGTGGCGTTAGCTTCCTATAATGGAATGGATTATCTGAAAGAGCAGACGGAATCCATTTTAAAGAACCTGACAGCGGAGGATGAGCTTGTTATTTCGGATGACGGCTCAAACGATGGGACACTGGAATTTTTGCGGAAACTTGCAGAGAAAGACGAGCGGGTGCGTGTGGTAGAAGGACCCGGAAAGGGAATCAAAAAGAATTTTGAGAATGCTCTCGTACATTGCCTGGGTGAGTACATTTTTCTGGCAGATCAAGATGATGTCTGGACAGAAAATAAAGTGGATACGGTACTTATGGCGTTTCGGGAAAAGGGCTGTTCTCTG
Organism: uncultured Lachnospiraceae bacterium; assembly: GCA_945868305.1. Taxonomy (GTDB): domain Bacteria; phylum Bacillota; class Clostridia; order Lachnospirales; family Lachnospiraceae; genus Roseburia_D. Next base: position 10,525 of record CAMBKU010000051.1, read on the forward strand.
GTGATGCATGATGCAGTTGTGGTCAATGAGGATCATACGGAAGAAATCATGCCGTCCTTTTTTGCCTATCGGGGTTCAAAAGCGGGAGCATGTGCCAATATTATAAAGAATACCTATATGGGCTGTTGCATGGCATTTCGACGGGAAATTATAAAATGGATTCTGCCGATTCCGGAAGAAATACAGATGCATGACCAGTGGATTGGCGTTATCAATGACATAAAGGGAACAGGAACCTGTATCCTGCCGGAGAAACTGCTCTCTTATCGCAGGCATGAGCGTAACAATTCTGATTTTTCCCATAATACAGTTCCTGTTATGCTAAAAAACAGACTGATATTTTTGCGAGCGCTTTTCAGGCAGATGTATCGGTTAAAAGCTTAAAAGATTATTAAGAAAACCGGAAATTATTGACACAAAAAAGGATTTATTATATAGTTATTAAGTTGTTTGTCATAATACATATGGAGAAATGGAGAGAACTATGAGCGAACAAAATGGAAATAGAACAAGACCGTCGGGAAGCAGACCGACAGGTACACATACATCATCCGCAAACGGAGCCCGTAAAGCTTCCCAGACGCGTAGTAGTCAGCATTCGCAGCAGGGAGAACGCAAGAGAACTTCGCAGGGAAACGGAGGAACAAAACGTCCGGCAAATGGGACAAGACCGGCAAATGGCGGAAATACAAATGGAAGCAGACCGGCAGGAAAGAAGACGACAAAGAAGCAACGTAAAAAAAGAAAGATTATCATCTATGTAGTAGAAGTAGTTGTTTTATTGATTCTGTTGGTAGTGCTGTTTGCGTGGATGAAGTTAAATAAGATTCATAAAGATGACATCAATGAAGAAGATTTAACAATCAATGAACTGGACAGTGCAACTCAGGAATTGTTGTCCGGTTATACCAATATAGCATTGTTTGGTCTGGATAATCGTTCCAATGGAGATTTTGATACAGGACGAAGCGACAGTATTATTGTTGTTAGTATAAATAATGACACGAAGGAAGTAAGAATGGTTTCCGTATATCGTGATACCTATCTGGATATGGCTACTTCAGACGGTAGCTTTGCAAAAGCAAATGCGGCATATTCTAAGGGTGGCCCTACACAGGCAATTTCCATGCTGAATAAGAACCTGGATTTAGATATTACGGATTATGTTGCAGCGGATTTCAATGCGGTTGCAGATTGCGTGGATCTGCTCGGTGGAATTACCATTGAGATTACCGATGAAGAAGCGGCAATCATGAATGGAGAGACTGGACATCAGGACTATATTGCAGAGATTGAACAGGTTACCGGAAAGAAATCCAGCCATATGAATGGTGGTGGAACCTATAATCTTGATGGTGTGCAGGCAACAGCGTATGCGCGAATCCGATATACAGCAGGAGACGATTATCGCCGGGCACTTCGTCAGAGAACGGTACTGACCAAGATGATTGAAAAGGCAAAAAAGGCAGATTTGTCTACATTAAATAAAATCATTAACAGCCTATTTGGTGAGGTTTCTACCAGCTTTACCAATGCGGAAATTATCAGTATGGCAGCATATCTGCAGAGCTACGAGCTGGTGGATACAGCCGGATTCCCGTATTATAAGAATACGGCAAGCGTCGGAAATCAAGGTGATTGTGTTATCCCATGTGATTTGAGCGACAATGTTACGGAGTTGCATAAATATCTCTTTGATGATGATTCCTATACGCCGTCCAATACAGTGGAGGCTATCAGTGATAAGATTTCCACGAAGACAGGATATACATCGGAGAGTGCAGTAAAGACTTCGGATCCGACAGAGCAAGACCATGCAAAGACAGATGATACCGGGAATACGGAAGAATCAGCAGAGGAATAAGGATAGCTGACAGCAGAAATTAAAGTCTGCTTCCACAATGTTGTGGGGGCAGACCTTTGTTGTATTAAAGAGTAAAAACAAAAATAGGAATGAGGGAAAATTATGTGCGGAATAGTAGGGTATATTGGGAAAAAGCAGGCAGCACCGATTTTGTTGGAAGGGTTGGAAAAGCTGGAGTATCGCGGCTATGATTCAGCAGGAATGGCGGTATATGATGGGAAACAGATTAATATAAAAAAAGCAACGGGACGTCTTAAAGTTTTAAGTGAACTTACGCATGGTGGAGAGCTTTTGCCGGGTACTGTGGGCATCGGACATACCAGATGGGCGACGCATGGAGAACCATCCGATGCGAATGCACATCCTCACTTTAATGCGGATAAGACGATTGCCGTGGTTCATAACGGAATCATTGAAAATTATCTGAAACTGAGAAAACATTTAACAGAAAGAGGCTACAGTTTTATCTCTGAGACGGATACAGAGGTTGTGGCACATCTTTTGGATTACTACTACAAGAAGTGTGAGAACCCGTTAGAAGCTGTGACCAAGGTGATGCACCGTGTAGAAGGTTCCTATGCACTGGGAATTCTTTTTGCGGATGAACCGGATGTGGTCTATTCCGTGAGAAAGGACAGCCCGCTTATTGTGGGAAAGGGAAAAGACGGCAATCTGATTGCTTCAGATGTTCCGGCAGTTTTAAAGTATACCAGAGAAGTATATTTTATTGAAAATGAAGAAATTGCAAGGCTTTCGGAAAACAAAATTGAGTTTTTCAATGTGGATGGAGAACCAATCGAAAAGGAAGTAAAAAAGATTGAATGGGACATTAATGCAGCGGAAAAAGGCGGTTATGAGCATTTCATGTTAAAGGAAATGTATGAACAGCCAAAAACAGTGCGTGATACCTTAAATCCGCGTATCAAGGATGGAAAAATTGTCATTGAGGAACTTGGAATGACGGATGAGGAGATTCGTGCCATTAAAAAGATTCATATTGTGGCCTGCGGTTCCGCGTATCATACCGGTGTGACCAATAAGTATATTTTTGAAGGGCTGGCACGGATTCCGGTGGAAGTGGATGTTGCCAGTGAATTTCGTTATCGGGATCCGATTCTCGAGGAAGGAACACTTGTTATTATCATCAGTCAGTCTGGAGAGACGGCAGATACGTTGGCAGCACTGCGTCTTGCCAAAGAGCGAGGCATTATGACGCTTGGAATCGTGAACGTAGTGGGAAGCTCCATAGCACGAGAGGCGGATAAGGTTATGTATACCTGGGCAGGACCGGAGATTGCGGTTGCTACGACTAAAGCGTACAGTGCGCAGCTGATTGCTCAGTATCTTCTTGCAATCAAATTTGCCCAGGTACGTGGCAGAATCACAGAGGCTGAGACGGCAGAAATGATTACGGATTTAAAGAAGCTTCCGGATCAAATTGAGATGTTGCTTAATAATAAAGAGAAAATCCAGCGCTTTGCTAATAGATATGTTGCGGCGAAGGATGTATTTTTCATCGGGCGCGGTATTGACTATGCGATTTCGTTGGAAGGTTCCCTGAAATTAAAGGAAATTTCCTATATTCATTCGGAGGCTTATGCTGCGGGAGAATTAAAGCATGGAACGATTTCTTTAATCGAAGACGGAACTCTGGTTGCAGCAGTGGCAACGCAGAAGGATTTGTATAAAAAGACCATCAGCAATATTGTGGAGGTGCGTACCAGAGGAGCTTTTGTGCTGGCGATTACCAATGAAGAAAATACAGAGATTGAGAAAGCGGCAGATTATGTGATTTACATTCCGCAGACTAATAAATATTTTACGAACTCTCTGGCAATCATCCCGTTACAGCTTTTTGGATATTATGTGGCGGTCGGAAAAGGGTGTGACGTGGATAAGCCCCGAAATCTGGCAAAATCTGTTACGGTTGAATAAAAATGGATTTTTTGTGAAGAATAAGAAAATTGTTATTTGTTATCACAAAAGCGTCACAATTATATATTAGACTGATGTCACAAAAGTAAAGAGAACTGATATCAGAAAAAGGAAAGACGAAAGGAGAAATTTATATGGATAACAATCAGAATAACAATTCTTCTGGTTCTTCTTATAATAATTATAATTACACGAATGCGAACCAGAATGGGAACGGAAATTTTTATACTTCCGGAAACCAGCAAAATTCCTGGAGCGCAAATACCGGAAATGGTACTGGCGGCTATGAGGATCCAAAACAGAAAAGGCCGAAAAAGGAGAGAAAGAAAGGCGGTTTCGGTATAAAGCTTGCAAAATGTGTGGCAATTGCATTGGTATTTGGACTGGTGGGCGGCAGCGTTTTTGCAGGAACCAATTATGCATTTGGAAAGATTTTTAAGAATGATACAACGCAGACTGCAAATGTAAAGGAAGAAAAGCAGGAAAAAGAGGAAGAAGAAAACACGAGCCTTACACAGTCAGGGAAAAATTCGGTGGAATCTACCAGTGTTTCAAATGCTACAGTGGTATCGGATGTGTCTGATATTGTATCGGAAGTGATGCCGTCTATCGTGGCAATCACTAACATGAGTGAACAGCAGTATCAGAATTTCTTTGGACAGACAGGAACCTATGAGAGTGAAAGCTGCGGTTCCGGGATTATTGTGAGTCAGAATGATGATTATTTATATATTGCAACTAATAATCACGTGGTAGAAGGAGCCAGCAAGCTTACGGTGCAGTTTATCGATGATTCTACGGTAGCTGCGGATGTAAAAGGAGTTGCAAGCTCCAGTGACCTTGCGGTAGTTCAGGTGGCAAAAAGCAATATGCAGCAGGAAACCTTAGATCAGATTAAAGTAGCAACACTTGGTAATTCGGATGAATTACAGGTGGGTGAGGGAGCAATTGCAATTGGAAATGCTCTGGGTTATGGACAGTCCGTGACTACGGGCGTTATCAGTGCGCTGGATCGTTCGGTTTCTATCCAGGATGAGTCTACCGGTGAGGAAATCACGAATGAATTGATTCAGACAGATGCGGCAATCAACCCTGGCAACAGTGGAGGCGCATTGTTGAATATGAAAGGTGAAGTGATTGGTATCAACGAAGTGAAATATTCCGATACCCAGGTAGAGGGCATGGGCTATTCCATTCCAATCTCTAAGGCAGCACCGATTATTGACAGACTAATCAACCGGGAGGCAGTGGATTCTTCAGCATATATTGGAATTAACGGTGTTAATGTCACATCCCAGATTGCATCCGCCTATAAGATGCCAATTGGAATTTATGTGGCACAGGTAGTTTCCGGTTCACCTTCTGAGGCAGCAGGCATATTACAGGGAGATATCATCACAGAATTTGATGGCTCTCAGGTAAAGACCATGTCAGATTTGAAAGATATGTTAGGATATTACGCAGCGGGAACGCAGGTGGAGATTAAGTTGCAACGCCCAAGCAATGGACAGTATACAGAGCAGACAGTTACGGTGACACTGGGAAGCAAGCCGGAACAGCAATAAAAGTACAAATAAAAATGAGCAAAAAGACCGGTTTTTTCTCCGGTCTTTTTGCTTTTAATGGTTGTGAAGAGCCCCGAAATGTGCTAACATAGAGATATATTTTGTGGGAGGTCGACTTTAATGAAGAAAAAGAAGATTGTGATTGCATTGGGACACGATGCACTCGGAACTACGCTTCCGGAACAGAAAAAAGCAACAAAGAAGACAGCGAAAGCAGTCGCTGATTTTATAAAAGATGATTACCAGATTATTGTTACACACAGCAACGGACCTCAGGTCGGCATGATTCATACTGCAATGTCTGAATTTTGTCGGATTTATCCGGAATATACGGCAACTCCGATGAGCGTCTGCTCTGCAATGAGCCAGGGATATATCGGTTATGATTTGCAGAATGCGATTCGTACGGAACTTTTGAATCGAGGTATTTATAAACCGGTTTCTACCGTGCTTACACAGGTATGTGTCGATCCTTATGATGAGGCTTTCTATCATCCGACTAAGATTATTGGACGTGTTATGACGGAGGAGGAAGCTGAAGCTGAGGAGAAAAAGGGCAATCATGTGGTAAAGACAGAAGAAGGTTACCGCAGAATTGTGGCAGCACCAAAACCAATTGACATTGTGGAGATTGATTCTATTCGTGCTTTGAGTGATGCGGATCAGGTGGTCATTGCCTGTGGTGGCGGAGGAATCCCGGTTCTGATGCAGGATAACAATTTACAGGGAGCCAGTGCGGTAATCGAAAAGGACTTAGCGGCAGGAAAGCTGGCAGACTTGGTAGATGCCGATACACTTGTAATCCTGACTGGAGTGGAAAAGGTATGCTTAAATTACGGTACATCTTCAGAGAAGCCGATTGACAGCATGACAGTGGAAGAAGCAAAGCGTTATATGGAAGAAGGACAGTTTGAGGAGGGCACGATGCGGCCGAAGATTGAAGCAGCGATAGAATTTATCGGAAATTCGGCTATCCGCAAGGTGCTTATTACAAAGCTGGATGAGACTCACGGCGGAGTAAATGGTACGCTGATTCATAAATAGAAACGAAAGGGCAATTATGCCATATGCAGAGTGATAAGAAAGTGCAGATATTGATGTCTACCTATAATGGAGAGAGATATCTTGCAGAACAATTAGACAGTATTTTTCGTCAGACCTATCCCAATATTGAAGTATTGGTGCGGGATGATGGTTCAAAGGATGCAACCCTTGAAATTTTAAAGGAATATCAAAAGAAACATGACAATTTATATGTGTTTGCAGAGGAAAATGTAGGACTTACCAAAAGCTTTTTGAGTCTGATTCAAAGATGCGATGCAGACTACATTTCATTTTCTGATCAGGATGACTATTGGTTGGAAAATAAGATAGAGGTGGCAGTGGAGCGCCTGGCGGACCTGAAAGGACCGGCACTTTACTGCAGCAATCAGATTCTGGTAGATCAGGATTTGAAGCGGCTTCCGGAAGGTGAGATACCGGATGCCATACCCGGATTTGGAAATGCTTTGATTGAGAGCATGTGTACTGGGTGTACGGCGGTCATGAACCGGGAACTGATTGCTGAAGTAAAGGGGCACCTTCCTAAAAATGCAATCTGGCATGACTGGTGGTGCTATCTGGTGGCATCTTATCTTGGAACCGTAATTTTCGATAAGGGAGCCTATATACTATATCGCCAACATGGTGATAATCAGCTTGGCTCCAGTCGCAGCGCACTTGTTATGATTAAGAACAAGTGGAAATTTTTAAAAAACACCAGAGGAATGCTTGGCAAACAGATTGCCAATTTTGCTGAGGAGTACCATGGAATCAAAGAAAAGGACGAGCTGGTACAGCTTTTGCTGGATTCTAAGACCAGTTTTTCTGCCCGCATAAAGCTGGTGTTTAATAAAAAAATCTATCGTCAGCGGACACTTGACAATCTGGTTGTGAAGGGACTTTATCTGATTAACCGGATGTTATAGAATTTTATATGACACAAAAAGACCTGTTTTGATTTTCGAAACAGGTCTTTTTGTTATATGGTGCGCCTAGCGGCGCACGTTTCCAACAGGTGAAAGTCCCGAATCCGCCCG
>CAMBKU010000052.1 GCA_945868305.1 uncultured Lachnospiraceae bacterium
CGCAACGCAGCCACTGCTGCCTTCTGATTCGAAAGTTCTGTCTGCATGGTTTCCAAATCTGCGTAATCCTGCTCCAGTTTTGCCTTTATATCCGCAATCATCTGAGTGGTATTCTGATACTGCTCAAGCATTCCTCTGTCATACTCAGAAATCTGGTACACATAATCCACTGAATTCAAAAAATCTGCAATACTGCCTGAGGTACACAAAAGTTCCATATAGGACATATTTCCGGCATTTTCATACATATACTGGATACGCAGCTTCATGCTTTCATACTGCGCCGCCGCATCCGTCTCCGACTGGGAAAGCATAGCCTGAGTATCGGATATCTCCGCATTTTTCTCATCCAGCTTTCCTTCCAGACTTGTCATCTGGTTTGAAATATCCGTCATCTTCCGATCCAGCTCCGCAATTTTAGTCTCCACATCTTCCTGGGAATTTTCAAGCTCCGTAATCAGCTCCTGCGCCTCCTCAAGCGCATTTTCCAGTTCCTGCTTTTCCTGTTCTGCGTTCGACAACGAAACAGATGTATCAGCAGTCTTTTCTGTTGCATAGGCACTTCCGCCAGACGTTACTGTAAGTATACTGACCAATCCTAAAAAAATGACTTTTTTCTTTTTTTCCAACCAATTTCTCATATAAACCTCATAGCGGAATATGGGCGTCCAATGCAAAGCATTCGGGCACCCATCTCATATAATCATCCACCTGTTCTATTTTCAAATTACACTTTCAAATGCTTATGAATTGTAATCCGGCTTCCCATAAATCCGATTCCCACACCAAGAATCAGTGCAACCGGAACTAAAGTACGGAACACTTCATTGACCGGAAGAAAGTTCATCATATTGCTCAGGAAAGAGAATTTTCCTGCAATATATACAACCACCTTACTGTACAGAACATACAGCAACGCCAACGGCAATGCCGAACCAATCAATCCAATCAGGATACCTTCAACAACAAAAGGTGCCCGCACAAAATAATCTGTCGCCCCTATCAATTTCATAATAGCGATTTCTTCCCTGCGGACAGAAATACCTATCGTAACGGTATTGCTGATTAAGAAGGTTGAAACTGCAAGCAGTATCATAATAATTCCAATCGACACATAACTGATCAAAGAATTAAAATCAGCCAGCGTATTTGCCGCAACTTCTGAATGATTGACCTTACGGACTCCGTCAATAGATTCCAGATACGTTACCAATGCATCCTGCATGGAAACATCATTTAAATAAATTTCGTAATGAGCCGAATTTGCAAGCGGGTTATCCTCTGCAAAGCCCTCTGCCAAATCTTCAGAACCTTTAAAATAGATTTCTTTAAATTCATTCCAGGCATCATCCGCAGAAACATAGACATAATTAGCCACCTCCGCGCGCTTGGAAATCTTGTCGCCAATGACCTCTATCTGATCCTCTGTAATTCCTTCATCAAAAAATGCTGTAACGGCAACACCTTCCTCCGCACTCTTTACCATCGCCTGAAAATTGGTCGCCAGCGAAAAAAAGATACCAAACATAAAAATACATGCCGCCATCGTCGCTATGGATGCCAGGGAAAACAACCGATTACTCCAGATATTTTTAAAGCCCTGTTTTAATGTATAAAAAAATGAACTAATCCTCATCGTTTCTATCCCCCGGTAATTCGTCTTTTACAAGGACACCCTGTTCTATCTTGATGACACGCTTGTTCATTTCCTGCACAATCTGCATATTGTGTGTAACAACAAGAACCGTCGTTCCCCGTTTGTTGATTTCCTCCAAAAGTCGCATAATTTCCCAGGCATTGTTATTATCCAGATTTCCAGTCGGCTCGTCCGCCAAAAGAATCTTCGGTTCATTCACCAGCGCACGGGCAATCGCCACCCGCTGCTGCTCCCCACCGGAAAGCTGTCTTGGAAGGGATTTGTATTTCGCCGCCAAACCTACCATGGACAACATAGTCGGTACACTGCTCTTAATTTTACGATTGGACGCTCCTACTACTCTTTGGGCAAACGCCACATTTTCATAGACATTCCGGTCCTTTAACAGTCTAAAATCCTGAAATACCACTCCAACATTTCTGCGATAACGTGGAATCTGTTTTCTGCGTATTTTATGTAAGTCCTTTCCGTTAATGGTAATCGTTCCCTCCGTAGGCTCCAGTTCCTTTAGCAGAAGCTTGATAAGCGTCGACTTTCCGGAACCGCTGTCCCCCACGATAAATACAAACTCTCCTTCTTCTATATTTAAATTAATATCATTTAAAGCAGGTATTCCTGCTGAATATGATTTGCTGACATGCTCAAGCTTAATCATATATTCCTCCTAGTAATCCAATGACTCCATATACTTCATATATTTTACGACCATGAGCGCAATCTTAAACGTAATGGCATCCTCAAACACACGCAAATCAAGTCCTGTACTTTTCTGCAGCTTATCCAGGCGGTATACAAGTGTATTCCGGTGAATATATAACTGTCTGGATGTCTCGGACACATTTAAGTTGTTCTCGAAAAATTTGTTGATTGTCGTTAAAGTTTCCTCATCAAAATCATCCGGTGATTTATTATCGAAAATCTCCTTAATAAACATTTTGCACAACGGAATCGGAAGCTGATAGATCAATCGGCCAATTCCAAGTGTAGAGTAAGCTATGATATTTTTTTCTTCGAAGAAAATCTTTCCTACATCCAGTGCCATGCGCGCTTCCTTATAGGAACGAGAAACTTCCTTAATCTCATTTACCACTGTACCATAGGCAACATAGACCTCTTTCTCTGCTTCCGTACCTTTAAAGAGATTCAAAATAACCTCTGCTGTCTTTTCCAAATCAGCATAAGTCTCATTTTCTGCCAGTTCCTTTACCACAATAATGTTTTTCTCATCCACTGCCGTGACAAAATCCTTGGACTTTCCGCCAAAAAGAGAACGAACCTTCTCCAGCTCATTACCATCTTTCTCACGATTTGTTTCCACTATAAATACGACTCTGCGCACTTCCGTCTCAATATGCAGCTTCTTTGCCCGGTTATAAATATCTACCAAAAGCAGGTTATCCAGCAAAAGATTCTTGATAAAATTATCTTTATCAAAACGCTCCTTATAGGCAACCAGAAGATTCTGTATCTGGAAGCTTGCAATCTTTCCTATCATATAGACATCATCACTGTCACCATTTACAATTAGCACATATTCCAACTGATGCTCGTCAAACACCTTAAAAAATTGACATCCGGAAACTACCTGGCTGTCTGCCGGTGACTCCATAAACGCAAGTGCAGGTCCTACAAATCCATCGGAATCCTGAAAGGTCGTTGCCATCACCTTTCCTTCTGTATCAATGACGCACAAATCGATCCTTGTGATACCCTTCAAGCCATCAATGGTATTCTGAAGTATTTGATTTGAAATCATATTCTCACTCCTTCTCTATCGTATCTTTTCCTTTTTAATCATATACAACTTTCACAAAAAATCCGGTTTTCACCCGTAAAATAAAACTCTCTATTCCAACATTTTAATGCAAAACGTCAAAAAAAGAAAGAGGAAACGAGATTTTTTTTATGCTAATATTCCAAAAAACCTTCTCCAACCACTTCACGGGCATCTGTCACAATCACAAATGCATTTTTATCAATGTCCAAAATCATCTCTTTTAACACGACAATTTCCTTTTTGGACACCACACAGTAAAGCATACATTTTTCATCCCCTGAGTACATTCCGACTGCACCAAGCCCGGTCACTCCCCGGTCCATCTGTGTCATGATTTCATCAGATATTTGTTTATATTTATCAGATACGATAAAGACCGCCTTGGCATATTTCATACCCTCCATCAGAGTATCCGACACCTTCGACGTCACATAAATCGCCACGATTGCATAAAGTGCCGCCTTAATTCCAAAGGCATAGATTCCCACTGCCACTATGATTCCGTCAATAATACAGATAATCTGCATAATCGTATAATGTCTGAGTTTATGCTGAATCAATGCTGCAAGCATATCCGTTCCGCCCGTCGTTGCATGGGCAAGTAAAACCATGCCCATTCCCACTCCGGTAATCACACCGCCAAAAATGGCAGCCAATACATAATCCCCTCCGGCAAGATCCCACAAAGGGATAATATAAAGCCATCCCGAAAGAAACACAGTTGCTACCGCTGTACGGGCGACAAATTTCTTTCCTTTTATAAATACCGCCACAAAAAACAGCGGTATATTTAATGCCAGGTTGGTCAGCCACAACGGTACTGCACCGCCTGTCAGATATTTTGTGATAATTGCAATACCGGTAAATCCTCCGGTCACAAGCCCTGCCGGATCATAAATACACTGAATTGCCAGCGCCATCAGTCCTGTTCCCACTGCCATCAGGACAATATCCATCCATAACGGTCTGCGGTTTGATAATAATTTCATTTACGTTTTGCCTCATTTTTCATTATTGTATTCATTTAACCGATTCGTCAGCTTTTTCCGATGGATAAGGCGCCTTAACCACCGGAACAGGGAACGCCATTTTTCATCCGCCGCATAGTGCTCTCCGAGACCGTACCAGATTTTTGCGCTCAGTTTACCACGGTTATCCACAAGGAAATGCTCCTGATACGGAGAGGGAAGTATCGAAAATACGACATCGGGGGTCTCCACATTAATCGCATTGACCACTGCATCCAAATCTCCCAGACAATCCTCCATGGCATATTGTCCCACAATCTTTGCCTTTTCATACTCATCCTGCAAAAAAGCATATAAATGTTCCACATCCGCTTTCTTCTCGCCCAGAAGATACACTGTCTTCTTATTTCTAATGATGCGTTTCATAAATTCATGAAAAAATTCATTCTCTCCGGTTTCCTTCATCCGCTGCATGGAATTGACTCCCGCAGCAGTGAGTATCTCCTTTTCGCCGATCACTGCCAAGTCCAGTTCCTGCAGACAATTGTGCACAACTTCGTCTCTGCCTGCCTGTTCCAACATACTCATGGATATCGTCTCAATCGTGTTCATTTCATTGTGATTCAGATAAATCTCCACATTCAGCATGGCTTCCCGCACCGTGTAATTATCCAGTTCCAATCCTAATATATCTAACTTTTTTAACATATAGTCCTCTGTTTTTTGTTTCTGCCTGCAAGGCAGTTTAATACAATTCTGTAGTATAACAAAAATGTCTTCATATTTCAACTTCCAGATTGTAACGGAACCCTGTTTTCCGACCGTTTACCATAATTACACTTTTTTTCGCGCATTACAATTTTCTTCTTTTTTCACAATATACTGACAAATCTCCCCTTTTTTTATCGATTTTTCATTTTTGAAATGTCAATAGAATTTCCGGTTTATTTTTGAAAGTAGGCAACTTTATAATTTCTTCACAAAACGCTCGTTCTTTTTTCCAACTATGTAAACCCATAAAATTCTCCACTTTTTTGTGGATAATGTGTATAACTTCGTGTATAACTCGTTTTTTCCCCTTTTTTATCCCCAAAATTGTTGATAAGTTTCCACGACTTTTTTTTCGTGTCTCTAAAATTCCCCATAATTTTGTGCATTTTGCTTATTTTTTACATTTTTCTTTTTTTTCTGAATTTTGATTTTTGCATTTCATCCTTCAAAATTCAAAATTTATATTTTTCTTTTTTGCTCCATGTAATCTCCTTACTTTACGTTACATAATTCTGTATTTCATTTACATAACTCCAAAAATACTTTACATAATATTTCCAAAGAAAAATCTGTCTGAAATTGTCGCACATTTTGAAATGTGCTTTCAAATAGACCTGTAAAAATCCCGCAACACGTAATACGCCATTTTCCGATGCCTCCTGTCGGCAGAAAGCAGTCCCTTAGTATTGTAATAATTCTGGGTAACCGCTGTTCTTCTGGGACAACGAAAATCATTCAAAATCCACGGTGTCATACCTTTAATGTAAGATATCCTACGAATATTTTCTATCTGCTTTTCATATACAAACGCCTGACAATCTTCCGTACCTTTGTCCGTAATAGTTCCCCGCAGACCGGCATAAGCATCAGCTCCGAACTCTGTAATGATAACCGGCTTTTGGGGATTACTGTTTTCAAACAGCTCCGGCAGCATTTTTAAATCAGCAGTATACCAGCCGCAATATTCATTCAACCCAATAACATCAAGGTGCTGCTCCAAGCGATCCTCAATCGCATTCTTAGCGTAGTTGACCAGACACGCAGCCGAAACCATTCGTGTAGTGTCCATATTGTGAGCACAGGCTGCAAGACCACCCATAAATTTCAACCGTTCATCGGTATCGTTATTCTCGTTACCAACCGACCAGATAATAACACTTGCTCTGTTATAATCGCGGGTAATCAGTTCTTTTAACTGATTTTCCGCATCTTTGTAGGTATCCGTAGAATCAAAATGTATCTGCCAGTAAACCGGAATCTCCTCCCAAAAGAGAATCCCCATTTCATCGGCAAGCTGAGCCATCCTCTCGCTGTGTGGATAATGTGCCACACGCATAAAATTACAGCCAAGTTCCCTGGCATTACGGATATTTTCTATCCGATCTTCATCAGAAAGTGCCTTACCTCTTATCGCACTATCCTCATGGCAGCTCACACCTTTAAGGAAAAGCGGCTTCCCATTTAGCACGATATCCATACCCTTAACTCGGATTTCCCGAAACCCCACCCTGTCACGGATGTGATCTGACGCACAGCTCACACAAACATCATACAACTTCGGATTTTCCGGTGACCAAAGCGCAGGTACCGCTTCAAAAACAACCTCTCCTCTGCCGTTTGTTATCTCAACTTCCTGCCTGATTCCAAGTTCTTCCACCGTCAAAACAGCAGTGTCACTCACTGATTCAGAAAGACGAACTGTCGCACGAATTTTCTGAAAGCCACTATTTGGTTCAAGTGCGATTTGAAAATCCCGGATATGAATCTTCGGTACACGAATCAGCTCAATGTCACGATAAATTCCGCCATAGTTAAACCAATCTGTAACCGCAGGCGGAACCTGTTCGTCACGTCTCGTACTGTCGACCTGAATTATAATACGGTTGTCATGCTCCAGATAATCGGTAATATCAAAATAACACGGAGTAGAACCGCCTTTATGCATCCCGACATATTTCTTGTTGATAAAAATACGGCATAGATAATTTGCTGCACCAATTTTTAGAATCATGCGCTCATCTTGCTTTTGCTTTACATAAAAAAATTTCCGGGTAAAAATCATGCTGCCCTCGTAAAGCAGAAACATTCTATCGACAGTATTCCAGCAGCACGGCAGGTTCATTTTATCCCACTCATCAAAAGAGTAATCTACCGGCAGTGTGTTTCCGCCTTCATCATAATAATTCTCCTCGTACCATTTCCCACTGATACAAGTATCGTACTGATCAATAGCATAGTGCCACACTCCATTTAAAGACTCCTTTTTTCGAAATCGGTCATACACCATAGTTTCGGCAGTTGCCATCTTTTTGCTGTATTCAAGCATTGTATCTTCCATATATTTTTCTTCCTTTCCTGTCATGTTTTTTTGCATTTTAGCACATGATATATCAAAATAAAATATTAGAAATTGCCATAATATGCTTGAAACATTTCAAAAATTGCTGTATTGTTGATTTATGAAACAAAAAAAACATGAGCCAGAATATGTGAAAAGCAATTTTCAGATTTCCCATAACAGAGAAAATTACACAAAGCCAATCCTTTTTCACAGCCACGACTTTTTTGAAATCTACTTCTTTTTGGATGGAAATGTAACTTATTACATTGAAAATGAAGTTTACACGCTTACGAAAGGGGATATCCTTATCATCCCTCCCGGCAAACTGCACCGCCCTGTAATCGAAGGGATTTTTTCCTATGATCGTTATGTGCTCTGGCTATACAGCCATTATATCTCCTGCAATGAAGGGCTCAGTCGCATGGTAAACGAAATTATCGTTATGATTTCAGAAAAAAGAACTCGCCGTATTTCTTTTTCAGGCAATGCATTGAGAACACAAGTAGCGTTGTTTGACAAACTGCTTTCGGATTTTCAATCTGAAGATGCTCTGTCGCACTATACTGCCGAGAGCTGCATTATGCTTATTCTCGGGGAAATCCTTGCACATTTTAAGTGTCTGGAGAAGGTAAGCGAGGAACAGGAGGATGTTGTCCGTCAGATAATCTCATATTTGAATGCCAACATTACACATGCACCATCACTGGATGATTTGTCTGAAAAATTTTTTGTATCAAAATATTACTTATCTCACAAATTTAAGGAACATACAAAGACAACCATTCACCAGTACATACTTATGAAAAAAATCAACCTTGCTAAAGAGTTACTCGAAAAAGGGTACTCCCCACAGGAAGTTTGCCGCAGATGTGGCTTTTCCACGTATTCAAATTTCTACAAGGCATTTACACAGCAGACCGGCAGTTCACCGAGGGATTACCAAAAAAAACTGCACCGGCAACTTCCTCCAGGTATATGACAATAAAAAAAGACCGGCAGGCGACTTTGCCTGCCAGTCTTTGCATGTAAACAATGTTATCCCAGTGCTTTTTCAATCTCTTTTATCACTATCTTAAGCGCCTTGATTCTTGCATATTTCTTATCATTGGATTCCAGAACATGCCACGGTGCATAGCTTGTATTTGTCTTCTTTAACATCTCATCTATAGCATCTTCGTACTGATCCCATTTTTCCCGGTTACGCCAGTCCTCATCTGTAATCTTCCAGCGTTTTTCCGGTGTATTCTCACGATCTTTAAAACGGGCAAGCTGAGTATCCTTATCAATCTGTACCCAGAACTTGATAATCACAGCCCCCCAATCAGAAAGTTCTTTTTCAAACTCATTAATCTCATTATAGGCTCTCTGCCAATCGTTCTCGCTGCAAAATCCTTCCAAACGCTCTACCATAACCCTGCCATACCAGGTACGGTCAAAAATAGCGATATGCCCGGTCTTTGGAAGACGATTCCAGAACCGCCAAAGATAATGTCTTGCTTTTTCATGAGGCTCAGGGCTTGCAATCGGATGTACTTCAAAGCCTCTCGGATCCAAAGCCTCTGTAATACGCTTAATATTTCCACCCTTTCCGGCGGCATCCCATCCCTCATAAGCAATGATAACCGGTACTTTTCTGCGATATAGTTCGTTATGCAGATCCCGTAGACGACTCTGATACTTGTCCAGCTTCTTTTTATATTCTTCCTCAGAAAGCTCTTTATCCAGTTTTACCTCCGCAAGCTTCGGAATCTGTATAAGCGGAAACTGATTCTGCAAAAGTGGTACCGCAAGACTACTATTTTTTAATGCGGTATCAATACTACTCACCAAAATCTCCAACACCTGCAGCTCTGCCCATTTTTTATGCTTCGCATCCACCAAATACCAAGGTGCCGTAGACTGATTCGTATCACAGAGATATTGTTCAAATACCTCCATACACTTCTCATAATGTTTGTTCTGCCAACTGTCATCTTCGTTGACACGCCACTGGGTACTTTTTTCCTCCGAAAGTAGTTTTAAGCGTTTTTTTTGCTCCTTTTCGCTAATCTGGAAAAAGAATTTTACCACCAGATATCCGTTGTCTGTAAGCTGTCGTTCAAAACGCTTTACACTCTCAATTCGCTTCTTATAGCTTTCCTCATCAATGGCGCCATAAAGCCTGTCCCGAGTAATCTCATCCATCCAGCCACCATCCAGAAACTTAAATTTCCCGGCTTCAGGAATCTGCACGAAATAGCGGTACAAAAACGGCTTTCTCGCTTCCTCGGTCGTAGGCTTCCCCATCGTCGCCACCTTAAAGAAACGCGGATCAATATTGCGAATCACTTTACCCAATACACTACCCTTTCCGGCGGCCCCCCAGCCTTCAAAAAGTACCAGTACAGGAAGTTTTTTCTCTTTAAGCTGCATCTGCTGCACTGCAAGCTTTGCCCTCGCTGCCGCAAGCCTTTTTTCAATTTCCTCATCTTCAGGACACTGCGGCTTATTCCAGTTTTTTAACATTTGCACCCTCTCCTTTGTAATTTCTTTCTTTTATTATAACTCATTTTCCCCAAAATGAGCCACAATGTTTAAGGATAAAGCACATTTTTTACTTTATTCAATGCTTCCCGAAGCGGCACAAACAGCACCATGCACAGAATAAAATTGCTGACACAGTGAAGGATATCATAGGGGATACCAGAAATCCACCAGGTGAGCGCCATATAGGGCCCTCCGATAAAAAAGTACGGAATGGAGCACAACGCTCCGAAGAAAAGCCCGAATAAACCGGAAAGAATAGAAAATACCCACACGGATTTCTGACGACGAAACAATAATGTCAAAAGAACCAGAAGCGGCCAGATATAAAGATACATGATTGTCCAGACCCCAATTCCCCATACCAGACACTCAACCCCCACAAAGGCAAATACTGCAATGACTGCCTTCCACCCCAGAAATAAAGTGTATAAAATAATAAGAAGCGTTACAAGCTCCACATTCGGCAGGAAGGATAAGGTTACCTTCACTGCCTCCAGTGTCGCCGTCATAACGCCTATTACTGCTATATCTTTGGTTGTAATCATTCGATTATTCGTTGTAGGTTTCATAAACAAGTTTAAATGCATCTCCATCATGAACCGGCTGGGAATCTACACCGTTTTGTCCGTACTCACCGTTCACATAAATAGCCCAGTAAGCGCCATCTGCATCGTAATCTGCCGTCACACCATTTACCGTGTCGATATAAAGACCATAATCATCTTCATCGCCTTCCATGGAGAAATCTTCACTTTCTTCCAGTTCTTCCAATGCATCACGCAAATATTCTGCATCCGTAGACGCTTTATAATCCTTCGTATTTCCGGCATCATCCACAACTTCTAACGTATAACTCTTGCTTCCCGCTGTTGTCTTTGGTCCGAATAGAAAATATATTCCTGCGAAAACTGCAATCAATAATACAACAATCACTACTCCAAGAACGATTTTCTTTTTACTCGTATTTCTCTTCGTTTCTTCCATAATGTCCTCCTTTTTTCTGTAAGTGCAAGTATAGCATAAGAAGACACTTCTTACAATTATTTTTTAGCTGCAGTCCGGCATTCCTATGTTTTATTAATATGTCCCTATCAAAACCATGCTGCTTCTTGGCATCAGACAAACCTTCGATACCGCGTTTGAATCGTTTTTACTTCGTTTTTCATCTCCGGAATAAAGATAAATCTTCCATTTCATTTTCTCCGGCAGTATTGGAAGTTCAAAATGCATCTCCTCCCAATAGGCATTTACTGCACAATAGATAAATGTATCTTCTTTTGTCTTAAAATCAGCTGCCGGCTCTGCATACATAAATCCAAAGGTGTGAAACGGATTATTGCTGTCTAAATCCCAGGGCTTACAACCATGAAAAGAAAGTTCGGGATATCCGGTGCTGTTATGTCCGGCAAAATAATCCGGCTTCCTTATAACAGGGTGCTCATTTCGCAGCTTTATCAGCTTTTTGAAATATTGGAATATATCCTGATTTTTCTTTAAATCCTCCCAGTTCAGCCATGAAATCGGGTTATCCTGACAATAGGTATTGTTGTTTCCATATTGTGTATTTCCAAATTCATCCCCAGACAGAATCATTGGAACACCTCTGCTAAGAAGAAGCAATGTTGCAGCATTTTTTATCTGTCTTTTTCGAAGCGCTAATATTTCAGGATTATTCGTTTCGCCTTCCTCTCCACAATTCCAACTGTTGTTGTCATTTGCTCCATCCCTGTTGTCCTCGCCATTGCCTTCATTATGCTTCTCATTATAGGAACACATATCCATAAGGGTAAAACCATCATGACAGGTAATGAAATTTATAGAAGCACCAGGCCCACGATTTCCATACATATCCGGTGATCCCTCTATTCTCCACACCAGTTCAGGTCCTGCCTCCGCCTCAGACTTGACAAAACGTCTTATACAATCTCTATATCTTCCATTCCATTCTGCCCATCTTCCCCAATTAGGGAAAGAACCTACCTGATACATCCCATCTGCATCCCAGGCTTCCGCAATCAGTTTTGTTTTTCCGAGAATATTATCATTGGCAAGCTGTTCCAGCAATGGCGGCGACGACATTGGTGCTCCATCCTGATTTCTCGACAGGATGGATGCAAGGTCAAATCTAAATCCGTCAATATGATAGTTCGATACCCAATATCTGAGACAGTCCAAAATGTGATTTCGAACAATCGCAGTATTACAGTTCATCGTATTTCCACATCCACTGAAATTATAATAATAACCATCCGGTGTCAGAAGATAATAAGTTCTGTTGTCAATTCCTTTGTAAGAGATATAGGGACCACATTCATTTCCCTCTGCAGTATGATTAAATACCACATCCAGAATAACTTCTATTCCATTTCTGTGAAGATTTTTTATGGTATTCTTTAATTCATCCGCTGCCATACCCATTTTTCCCAAACTTGCATAGCCTGATTTTGGCGCATAAAATCCTACCGTAGAATAGCCCCAGTAATTATACAGCTTCATTCCTCCGACTTCCCTGTAACTGTCCATCTCATCAAATTCAAAAATTGGCAGAAGTTCCACGCAGTTGACTCCAAGCTCCTTTAAATACGGAATCTTTTCTTTTATCGCCGCATAAGTTCCCGGATTTTTTACCCCGCTCAAATCTCCCTTTGTAAATCCCCTTACATGCATCTCATATATAACAAGATCTTCCTCCGGGATTTCAAGTGGTTTGTCATCACCCCAGTTATAATCCTCAAATAAAATTCGCGCTCTATGTTGATAAGGATTCGTATCATCTACCTCTTTTCCCCATTCGTCCCTACCTGAGATGAGCTTGGCATAAGGATCCAAAAGAATTTTGTCCTTGTCAAATCTGTATCCGTTTTCCGGATCATATGGGCCATCAAAACGATATCCATACTCAACATCTTCAATATCCAAATCAAACACCATCATAGAGAAATTACTTCCGATTCGAAACTCCTCCGGAAAAGGAATGACCACATACGGTTCCCTGTCTCCCAAATGAAATAAAAGCAGTTCCGCATAGCTGGCATCTTTAGATGATACAGAGAAGTTGACAGCTCCACTGTATAAAACTGTTGCTCCATATGGAAGCACATGCCCTCGCCCATACTTAACATCGTTCTTTTCCATGGTTGGAAACTCATCTATTCTCTGCATACTTGCCTCCTACCAATATTATTTTCAATCTCTTTATACTACATTTAACTTATTGTAACATTTTTTTACTATGAATCACAAGTACCTTGAACTATAAAAAAAGACCGGACAACTTCCTTTGGTCCGATCTTTTTACATTCTCCACTAAACTGCCATGATGACACCACCATCGTTGGCATACATCGTACTGACACCTGCTGTATCAACTACAATAATATCCTTAAATTTTGCCAGTTTCTGTATTTTTTCCTTCACAAGTTCCGCACGTTTTGGGCAGTTGCAATGAGAAATGGCAAGAATACGATTCTCCGTGTCCTTGGTCTTCTCCACCACATTCTGCACCAGCTTATCCAGTGCCTTCGTCATTCCCCTCGCCTGACCGAGCTGACAAATCATGCCCTCCGGCGTGGAACCCATGACCGGCTTGATGTTTAAGGCGCTTGCAACAACCGCCTTTAAGTTACTGAGACGTCCGTTTTTGCGCAGGGTATCCAATGTCTCAAGCACAAAATACGTCGCCTGTTCCTCAATATATTTTTCTGTCTGCTCAACAATGCTCTTAAAATTCAATCCTTTTTCTTCCAGTTCCTGTACCTTCAGACCAATCAACGTCTCACCAATAGACGCAGAACGGGAATCAAACACATAAACATCCGCATTCGGATGCTCCTCTAAATAAATATTTTTTGCAATTTCCGCACTATTATAAGAACCACTGAGCTGTGAGGAAAGTGTAACCATATAAATATGCTCCGCATCCCCAAAAGCTTCCATATAACTCTCCGGTGAAGGACAAGACGACTTCGGGCAGTTCTTACTCTCTTTCACCCGACGTAAGAAATCAGCCTGATTAAAGGTCTCATCATCCCGAATACGGTAATCGTCTACGCTCAGTTCCAACGCAACATTGCAGAAATGTCCATCCTGCTTCATCGTATCTGTAAGCTCTCCACAACTATCAATAATAATTTTATATGTCATTTCTTCTTCCTCTGCATCATGTAGTTTTTATTACTACATGATAGTAACACAAATATTATAGATTGAAAAGAGTTATTTTATAAAAAAAGCATAAATCTTTATTGAAAACGTATTGTCAGTATGTTAAGGTCTGTATTTTCACGGTATTTAAAAGATTTCAAACCTGCACAAAAATCGGCCAGATGCTGATTGGTGATATAATAATTTTTCGCCTCCTCATAAAGGGCTGCATCCGCAAATTTTATCGCAACTGATCCGGTCCCATTTTCCCATGCCTCCCGATACAGAGCCCCAATTTCCTCCGGGTACCAGTCTGTATAGTAATATCCTTCTTTAACATAATAATTATCCTCAAAGGCTGTACATTCCGGAAGCGGGAAATCTTCGACCACGGTATGTGTCCGGGTAATTTCCGCCGTAGTCAGGTTCAGATAATCGTAATTTACATCCTTTTCTTCCCCTTCATCCGCATGGATATATGCCGGATCACCCCAGGTCGTATCAATATAATAGTAGTTTCCATCCAAAAACACCAGGTTCCAGGCATGCGTTTCTCCGTTTGCTGTTCCTGTAACAATGACTCCAGGCACATCCAAAAGATTCAAAAGATACTGCGTTGCACAGGCATAACCCTGGCATACCGTCTGTCCGCCAATAAATACACTGATGATATTCTGATTATTCTCTGCCTCCGGCACATAATCCACATTCTGTATCAATGTTTCATAGACATACTTTGCCTTGTCATAATCACTGTCCGTAATAGATATCCCGGAAAGCATCTGCTCCACGCTTGCATCAATCTGCGCCTGCATATCCTGCCGCTCCTCATAGTTCATGGTATACTGCGGCGAAAACGACAATCCGGTCTGCGCCTCTCCCAGCATATATTGGGTATACATATATCCGGATACCCAGAACAGCCCGCCATAATCCGCATTAACTGCCCGATACGCCGCATCCAGCACCTTTGCATCCAGTGTAGATACCATTATACTGTCCTTCTGCTCCAAAATCACATGCAAAATCTCGTCATAAACCTTTTTTGTCTCCTCATCCAGACAACTATAGGCATATTTCCCCTCGGAAATAGTTGTAATCTCCGTGTCCTCTGCCTCCGGCATATTCTCCGTACCAAAACCATCTTCACTGTCCGCGCCCTGTCCTGTCAGTTCCTCTGTCCGCGCTAAAATATCATCCTTTATGCCGGATATATCCTTCGCCGAACAGCCGCCTGCCAAAAGAATCAGCGCACTGATAAAAATTACGGAAATCCGTTTTTTTCTATTCTCAAGCATACTGCTTTCTCCTGTCATCTTGCTCTATGAATCTGATTCTTCATACTGCTATGAAATCTGGAAAAATTCCCTTACGCAGGCATCAAGTGCTTTCATATCTTCTTTTCCCATCAGTTCCCTTGCCGAATGCATGGCAAGCAATGGCAAACCGATATCCACTGTTTTTACAGGAAGCAAAGCAGACGCTATAGAACCAAGGGTACCTCCTCCCGGAATATCGGAACGGTTTACAAATTTCTGATAAGGAATTTCTTTTTCCCTGCAAATCTGCTCCACTACTGCAATCGCCTCACAGTCCGTTACATAAGACTGTGAGCAGGCTTCCTTAATGCAAAGCCCTCGATTTAACATCGGTCTGTTCGTAATGTCCATTTTTCCCATCTGATTTGGATGCAGGGCGTGTGCCACATCTACTGAAAGAAGCATACTGTCATACTTCATTTCCTTTACAGCAAGCACATCCGCTCCAAGGCAGAGCAAAATCTTGTCCAAAAGTTCATTTAGCATCAAAGAACCTGCCCCTTGCTTTGTTCTGCTGCCAATTTCTTCGTGATCAAACAGTGCAATCACATTGATCCCGTTTCGGGGCTCTGCCTCCAAAAGCGCCGCTACAAGTGCCTGCACACTGGTCAGATTATCCAGACGGGGAGATGAGATAAATTCCTCCTCTCCGCCAACAAAAAGCGGCTTTTCCGCACAATAAATATATAATTCAAATTCCAGAATATCTTCCGCCTTTACCTTTAATTCTTTTGCGAGATAAGAAAGAAACTGCTTTTCTTCTGCAACATTCTCCTCTGCCATCCCAAAAAGCGGTATCATATCCACCTGTTTGTTTAACTCCACTCCCTTATTGACATCCTTATTCATATGAATGGCAAGATTCGGGATTGTAAAAACCGGTTTTTTGATATCTACAAAACGTATATCCGGTTCAAATACCCGGTCGCTTTTTACCGCCACCCTTCCGGCAACACTCAAAGGACGGTCCAGCCATGTATTCAAAATTGCTCCGCCATACATCTCTACATTCACCTGGGCATAAGCTGCATTTTTCACATCCGGGTTTGGTTTTATACGTATACACGGGAAATCCGTGTGCGCTGCTGCAATCCGAATATTTCCCATCTTCTCTTTTACCTGTGGCAGAGTAAATGCAAAAAGAGTTGAGCCATGATGGTTTACATAATATTTACCTCCCGGCGATAATTTCCAACTCTGCCCAAAGGAGAGTTCCCTAAATCCCTGCTTTTCCAACTGTCTCGCGGTATGCAGCACAACGTGAAAAGGGGATGTTCCTTCTTCCAAAAGTGAAAATAACTGTTCAAGTTCTGTCATGTCCTGTTCCTCCCTGTTTTGTATTCTACTATATTTTTTTCGTTTTTTCGATAGTTTCCCTTTAAAAATCTTTCTTTTAAATTGCATTAGCCGCACCAAACCGCTATAATGAGTGAAACAGGAGGATTTTTTATGATTTCATTGCAGATTACGGACGTAAAAGATTTTATGTACCAGCTTTTAAAAACAGAACTGTTTGACCACTTCCTCATGCCGGAGGCCGTGATTACCACCGCTGTCACCTATCACGTGGACGGTCACTTAAATACTTCTTTTTATTCCGAAGACGAACTGGAAATCCTGGGACTAAAAAACCTCTCCGCTGCCCCGTTTTCTTTGCTTCGGGCAAACTGTTTCGAACTGATTAAAGGAAAGAGGACGCCCTCTTATTTTAAATTTGTCTTTATGCTTTCTCCGGAAAATTTAAAAAATACACTTCTCAGTATCAAAAGCCCTTTTACGGAGAACGATATTTCCGGTGTCTATTTGAACCTGCATTATCAAAACCAGACTTTGACCTGTACCACAGGTATCTCCTATCAGATTTTTTCTACAGACCGCTCCTTTGAAAATGAATGGGATGCACTGGTATGCCGCTTCTTAAAAAACCACGGAATTTCCTACGAAATACTTTCTTAATTTCCTTTACTTTTGCGGTGTTGTATGCTATTCTAAACCTGTGTCACAAGTGACATGCGAATTTATTTTGGAGGTACTTATCATGAAAGGTACAGTAAAGTGGTTTAACAACCAGAAGGGCTACGGATTCATCTCCGACGAAGAGGGCAAGGATGTTTTCGTACACTATTCAGGACTGAACATGGAGGGTTTCAAATCCTTAGAAGAAGGCGCTGACGTTGAGTTCGACGTTACCGAAGGTGCCAAAGGTCCTCAGGCTGTGAACGTAACAGTCTGCTAATCACTTCTCACGAAGTATAACAATTTTAATCAGTTAGTTTTTTTCAATGTACCTTTCTCTGTAATATAGAATTTCGATTTTTTATTAGGACTAAGATATA
>CAMBKU010000053.1 GCA_945868305.1 uncultured Lachnospiraceae bacterium
GAAAAATTTTATGGGAATCCTCTGGTGTTGCAGGTTTTAAATTTACCCGATGCGAAGTTTGTCATTGATTCTTTTGATGAACATATCGCAAAAATGGAAGAAGGAAAAAGATAAGCGGCAGTCCCATTTCCTTGCTGAAATAAAGGCAGTCCGCTATAATAAAGGGAAGAAGAAACAGAAGCGGAGGGTGAACTATGAATCAACAGCAAGTGCAGAAGGAATGGAAAAAATTGCAAAAAAAGGAGCAGATATTTGTTAACAGGAATTTAGAGCAAAAGACGGCTGTATGGCAGGAAAAAATCGAAAAATATGTTCCCGAAAAGCTGGAGAGTACCTTAAATAATGCTTTTTTTAAGGCATTTGAACTGATTTTTCAAAAAGGTACGGGAATAATTGAGAAGACCTATAACCGGGAGAAAAAGGAACAGGATTATAAAATCAACGAATTTGCAGCAGAAGTGAAAAATAGCAGAAAATCCCTCCGGGTATTTGAAAAACGGGCTAAAAATACCAGATATGTGAATTCTGCAGTGTCTACGGCAGAGGGCATCGGTATGGGTCTATTGGGAATGGGACTGCCGGATATACCACTTTTTCTGGCGGTACTGTTAAAAAGTATCTATGAAATTGCATTGGCATATGGTTTTTCTTATGATACAAAAAGCGAACAGCTTTATATCTTAAAAGTCATCGAAACTTCTCTGTCTCATGGGGAAGCACTTGTTTCTGGAAATGTAGGGTTAAACCGCATGGAGAAAAATGTGGAGCAGATTAGTGACACAGAATTTAAGAGCCAGATGAAAAAAACATCGGATGTTCTGGCAAAGGAAATGCTTTATCTAAAATTTGTTCAGGGAATTCCGGTTGTGGGCATGGCTGGTGGAATCTCAGATATGGTATATCAGAAAAAAATCACAGATTATGCAGCATTGAAATATCAAAGGAGATTTCTGGAAGGAAAGATTCTTTAGAAGGAAGTATTAAGAAATATAATGCGGCAGATAAATTCTGTTATAACGGGAATCTTTTTTCCTGCTCTTTGCTGTACAAAAAAGTATATTTCGAATAGCTGATGGATTCGTAAAAAGTTCTTGACAAGCTAGTGAATGCTAGCTATTATAATGATGGCTAGTAATTACTAGCTGCGAATGCACAAATTTAGTCAGGAGGAAAAGAAAATGCAGGAATTTAATTTGGAGACTTACTTAAATCAGGGGATTGAAAATATGATAAAAGGAATTTTAAAGGCATCTTTAAAAAATCCAAAGGCAAGTTTGTTTTTTATGCAGTATGCAAAGGATAGCAGAAAAGCGGAGGAAGTAAGAAAAATAGCAGCCAAACGGGGAGAACATGTACCAGCATTCCTAATTGCCAGTATCACGACACAGTGTAATCTTCATTGTAAGGGTTGTTATGCCAGAGCAAATCATAGTTGTTTTGACGGAGAGCGGGAGGGGATGCCAAGACTTCTCTCCGCAGAGAAATGGAAGGAAATTTTTGCGGAAGCAGCAGAGCTTGGAATTGGATTTATCTTATTAATCGGTGGGGAACCTTTTGTGCGAAAGGATGTACTTTTAGCGGCAGGGGAGCAGAAAAATCTGTTGTTTCCAATTTTTACGAATGGCACAATGATTACAGGAGAGTATCTGGAACTTTTAAAGAAGAACCGGAATCTGCTTCCTGTTTTGAGCATAGAAGGCGGGGAAAAAACGACGGATGAAAGAAGGGGAAAAGGAGTTTATCATCTGTTGCAGGACACAATGCAAAAGCTTGAGGAAAGTGGCATTCTTTATGGTGCATCCGTTACCGTACATAAAGAGAATATGGAGGAAGTGCTTTCTGACGATTTTATCACAGGACTGGCATCGAAGGGCTGTAAGGCAGTTATTTATGTAGAATATGTTCCTACCACGGAAGAAAGTAAAACACTGGCTCTTGGGGAGAAAGAACGGGTAGTTATGGCAGAGCATCTGAGTGAAATTCGTGCCCGCTGGAATGAAATGATTTTTGTTTCTTTTCCGGGAGATGAAAAAAGTTCCGGCGGCTGTCTGGCAGCAGGGCGTGGATTCTTTCACATTAATGCCTATGGAGGAGCAGAACCATGTCCGTTCTCTCCGTATTCCGATACGAGCCTTACAGATATTCCGCTAAAGGAAGCTTTGAAGTCTCCGCTTTTTATGAAACTGCAACAGAACGGAGAACTGCTGGAGGAGCATATTGGCGGCTGCGTATTATATGAAAAGGAAAAACAGGTTAAGGCTTTGTTAGAAGGGGAAAGCGTATGACGACGAAAGAGCGGATTATTGAGGAAGCATTGACTCTCTTTTCAATTAAAGGATTTAAAGGCACCAGCGTAAAGAATATTGCAGATGCGGTAGGCATTAAGGATAGTTCCCTTTATAAGCATTTTAAGAGCAAACAGGAAATTTTTGATACGATTGTTCTTGAAATGAAAAGGCGGATGGGAAGTATTTCTAAGACCGTCGGACTACGGGAAGAAAATGATTTTTCGGAGGCTGCCAAACATTATGGAACGTTGTCTTTGCAGGAACTTCAGGCAGTAAGCCGGAATATATTTTTGTTTTATCTGGAGGACGCATTTGTTTCAAGGTTTTGGCGGATGGCAAATATGGAGCAATATCAGAATACCGAAATTTATGAAATCTTCCGGGGTATTTTTATGGAAGAAAGTATTTCTTATCAGACCGGACTGTTCAGGGAGATGGTAAAGCAGGGAAGCTTTATAGATGCTCCGCCCGAGGCAATGGCAATGAGTTTTTATGCGCCGATCTTTTTTTTGCTCAGCAAATACATGGGAAGACCGGAAGAAAAGGAAGAAGCTCTTTTGCTTTTGGATGGTCAGGTGGCAGAATTTTATAGGATTTATGCTTGTCATAAAAAGTAAAAACAGACTGGAATCGTATGTTGTACATTCCAGTCTGTTTTTCTATGCTTCCAGAAATCCTAAAATATCTTCGACCAAATCGTCTGCATCCAGTCCATGAACATCTGCAGCCTGCTCTAAGGTTTCCATCTGGGAGGATGGACATCCGATGCAGTGCATGCCGATATTGGTTAAAACATTGGCAATTTCCGGATCAAGCTGTAATAGTTCACCAATTGTGGTGTCTTTCGTTACTCGCTTCATTTTTCTGCCTCCTGTCTGTATTGGTTAGTGTACAACAATTTGAAACAGAATGCAACCTTTTGGGGATGCGGCATATGATAAAGGGATACGAAAATAAAAGGAGGATTTATCATGAATAATCAAACAGTATCATATAGTAACGAATATGAAAAACAAAAACATGTCCACGAACTTCTCGGAAGTACAGAGGTGGTAAAAGAATGTGACGAATGTCATAATCATCGTTTTGCCACGGTGACCGGTGAAGCGATTAAGATGGGTAACAGCCATGTCCACGAGGTGAAATTCCGTACAGACTTTTCCGACAAGCATTTCCATGAGTTTTACGGAAAAACGTCTCCAGCCATCGAGGTTGGCAATGGAAAGCATGTTCATTTTATAGATGCCTTTACTGAAATGAAAGATGGTCATAAGCATCGGTTCCAGGCAGCAACATTGATTGACAGTCCTACTGATTTCAAATGTAAGGACAAAGATTAAGAAACCAGACAAATAGAAATGGGCTTTTGGCAGCCGCATATGCGGCTGCCGATTTTTCATTGTCCGTCATTTATCCAGCCCCAGAAGGACAGGCAGTCTTCAAAATGATCCGACCAGGTATATTCGTCATGTTCTCCGTTTTCGTCTTCTTCAAGGCAAATGTGTTCCATGTCATTTTCGGATGCAATTTGATAGGCAAGGAGTGTGGATTCTCTTGCAAAATCATAGTTTCCGGTAAAGAAATAAATCGAAGGGCATCCAAGGGCTTCATCTGTCATGTTTTCTTTTAAAAAGTCAGTCATTTGCTTTGGAGCCTGATTGTCGCAATAAGAAAACATACCGATGCTGCCAAAAAGCTCCGAATGGCGAAGGGCAGTATTAAAAGAGACAATAGCACCATAGGATGAACCGAGAATAGCGGTATGTTCCCGGTCTGATAGAGTGCGGTAATTTTCATCGATATAGGGTTTTACCGTGTCTGCATAGAAATCACTGGTAGCATTGGCAAGTCCACTGCCTCCGCCTTCATAGGAGTCCAGGTAAAGATTATAGGCTTTTGTCCTGTTAGAAGGAGCGTCAATACCTACAACAATAATACCGTCGGTTTTTCCCGCCATCCGCATAGTATCTATGGAAACGCCGATGCACCAGGCTTTTCCATAGGTTGCCGTAGTGCTGCTGAAAAGATTCTGACCATCCGGCATATAGATGACGGGATAAGACTGGGTACTTGATTCATATCCGTAAGGAAGGTAAATCCGAAGAACATTATCGTCTGTGCCAAGCTGCGGACTGTAAAAATCCGGTATGGTAACCACAGTTCCCATTTGGCGTTTGCAGGAGGAAGCTGTATTCGTAGAGGAGGGCGCTTCCGTGTCGGAGAGGGCTTCAGTGGAAGAAACGGTTTTGGTGTCGGATAGAGTTTCGGTTGAGAAACCGCTGGCTGCCGCAGCACCACAGCCGGAAAGCATGAGAAGAAGGTTTATGGAAAGACTGGCAAGAATTATTTTTTTCTTCAATGTCATTAGAAAAATCCCCTTTCAACGATGTAAATAATATAATAATGATAAATTTATTTTACCGAAGAAACAGATAAGAAAAAAGTTATAATCATCAGAAAAAGTTGCATTATTATCAGGAGAAATTTATAATAAAATCAGCAAAACAGGAGGAAGGACAAGAATGGAGCAGTGTATACAGGAGCATCACGGTTATTTTTCCATGGATATGAATCATGTCAGGGGAAAACGGTTTGACAATCGTGAATGTAAGGATAACAGGTTTTGTATGATATTTTTGGAACGGGGAACAATGGAAATCCGGTGGGATGAGAGGAAAAAATTACTGGAGAGTGGACCGCTTCTTTTTTGCATAAACGAGAAAGAGCATATTTCTATTCAGGCATCAGAGCCTGTAGAGGTAGTTGTATTTCATCCGCATGTTTTAAATTCTGCGTTTGATTTTGGCAATATCAGGGAGAATAAAAATAAATTTTCAGTTTCAGAACAGCAGGACTGTTATTTTCTTACTCCATTTTTGGAACGGACAAAAAGAACGGGCGGAGCATATTGTATGGATGGGTTTTCAGCAAAAAGGGTTGCTGTACTGATACAGCAGTTTGAACGGGAAATTACATTGCAGGATACCGATTATTGGCCATGCAGGAGCCGTTCCTGCCTGATGGAAATACTCTCGCTTGTTTTAAACAGCAAAGAGGAACAGGAAGAAGATTCAGGAGAAAAACTGATTTCAGAAGTGCGCTCATATCTGATTAGTCATATGGAAGAAAAAATCAAAAATTCAGATTTGACTAAGGAGTTTCACAAAAACCGTACGGATTTGTCCAGATTGTTTTTGGATGAGACCGGGCAGACCATCATGGAATATTTAAAAGAACAGAGAATGGAATTTGCGGCAGTGCTGGTACGAGGCACCGGACTGCCGTTTACGGTCATTATGGAACGGGTTGGATTTTTCCAGTATGCCTATTTTTCCAGAAGTTTTAAAGAATATACAGGAATGTCTCCAAGGGCATATCGGAGAAGTTACGGAGAGGAAGAAAAAGAACGGCAGGAGGCATAGAAGATGCACCTGCCGTTTTGAAAATATAGATAGGAGGATTACCGCCTTTTCAAATACCATTTCTCAATTCCACCGATTGCCCCATATAATCCCATGGCAATGATGCAGAGAATCAGGATAGACATGATGACCCAATCCAGTTTAAAGACCTGGCTGCCGTAGATGATAAGATATCCGAGTCCGCATCTGGCGGCAATAAATTCCCCGATGATTACGCCCACCAGACAAAGTCCGATGTTGACCTTTAAAATGTTAAAAAGTCCGGGAACATTAAAGGGAAGAACTACCTTAAACAAAATATCTGCTTTGCTTCCGCCCAGAGTACGCACCAGTTTGATCTTTTCGGAATCTGTATGGATAAATCCGGTATAGAGGCTTAGGATAGAGCCGAAAATAGCTACGGACATACCGGTAATAATGATAGTTTTGTAATTAGCACCTAACCACACAATCAGAAGGGGAGCCAGTGCTGATTTCGGCAGACTATTTAAGACTACCAGGTAAGGTTCCATAACCTTTGAAGCAGTTTTGCTCTGCCATAGCAGGATGGTGATAAGCAATGTGAAAAAAATCACAAGCAAAAAGCTGACCAGAGTTTCAAGCAGTGTAATGCCAATGTGAAAAAGCAGTTTCTGGTTGCTTAGCATATCGGTAAAGCAGAA
Source organism: uncultured Lachnospiraceae bacterium (assembly GCA_945868305.1). Taxonomy (GTDB): domain Bacteria; phylum Bacillota; class Clostridia; order Lachnospirales; family Lachnospiraceae; genus Roseburia_D. The sequence goes on from CAMBKU010000053.1 coordinate 6,373, forward strand.
AAATATCCGGCTTGGGCTGCTGAAAATAAAGGAATCTATAATCCCAAGATCGGCACAGATTTCCCAGAAAAAGAAAAAAAGAATCAGAATCAGGAAGCGAATGATTTTAATCTGTCTTTTTTTTCGTTTTTCACGGTTGATATATTTGATTTGGTTCATGGAAAGTTCACGCATTTTGATTTAACTCCTTCCATATCAGATTAAAATAGTTTTTAAATTCCGGTGAATTTCGCCGTTCCAAGGGTGTCAGTTCCTCGGAAAGCCGGATTGGGATGATGCGTTTTACAGTAGCGGGGCGGCTGCTTAAAATAATGACTTTGCTGCCAAGACTGATTGCTTCGGAAATATCGTGAGTTACCAAAATGGCCGTCTTTTTTTCTCTTTTAATAATTTCACCAATATCATTTCCGGTGTTTAAACGTGTCTGGTAGTCCAGAGCGGAAAATGGCTCATCTAAAAGTAAAAGCTCCGGTTTTAAGACCAGCGTGCGAATCAGGGCAGCGCGTTGACGCATTCCACCGGAAAGCTCAGAGGGCTTGGCATTTCGGAAATCATACAGACCGTAAGTTTTTAACAGTGTTCTGGTGTAAGCTTTTGTTTCTTCATTCAGTTTTTTTTGGATTTCCAGACCGAGAAATATGTTTTTTTCGATGGTGCGCCATTCAAAAAGCTGATCCTTTTGCAGCATATATCCGACAGAGCGTGTAGACTTTGGTAAAAGCGGTTTGCCGTAAACAGTGATGGAGCCGCCCTCCGGAGAAAGAAGCCCGGCAAGCATGGATAAAAGCGTAGATTTTCCGCAGCCACTTGGTCCTACAATTGCCACGAAATCATTTTTGTCCACGGAAAAATTTATATGATGCAGGGCTGGAGTTTCACCGTTTATCGTGTGATAAGAAAAAAATACATCTTTAAATTCAATGAAAGTATCCATAATAAATCCTCATTTTATAAGAAAAAATTTCAGGTTATATTTTTATCATATGTCCCCGAACAGAGATTGCTATTTTTTTTTAGATAAGGTAAAATGTAAAAATGTTGTATAACATACATGAAGGTGAATTATGAATCGAAGGAATTATCAGAAGGAAATGGAGGGTGTCATAAAGAGGAATCAGAAGGAAGAACGGATTCCGACGTTGCTTTTGCATAGTTGCTGTGCGCCTTGTTCCAGCTATGTGTTGGAATATTTGTCCGAATATTTTTGTATTACGGTTTATTATTACAATCCGAATATTTATCCGGATGAGGAATATAAAAAGCGTGTGGCAGAGCAGCAGGAGTTTATCCGAAGATTTCCAATGAAGCATGAGGTGAAATTTGTCGAAGGTCCTTTTGAAAAGGAGCGGTTTTACAACATATCCCAAGGTCTGGAACAGGAAAAAGAAGGTGGTGCACGATGCCATGCCTGTTACAGGTTAAGACTGGAAGAAACGGCGAAGCTTGCAAAAAAAATGGGATTTGATTATTTTACGACGACACTTTCCATCAGTCCTTTAAAAAATGCGGAAAAGTTAAATGAAATCGGAGAAGAATTGGCACAGGAATATGATGTTTCCTACCTTTGTTCTGATTTTAAAAAGAAAAACGGCTACAAACGTTCCGTGGAGATCTCAAAGGAGTATGATATGTACCGCCAGTATTATTGCGGCTGTGTTTACTCCAAGCGGCAGCGGGATGAGGAGATTGCAAAAAAAGTATAAGAAAGAGAGGAAAAAATATGGCACAGTTATGGGGAGGACGCTTTACAAAAGAAACAGACAAGCTGGTTTATAATTTTAATGCGTCCATCACATTTGATCAGAAGTTTTATAAAGAGGATATCGAGGGCAGTATGGCACATGTCTGCATGCTGGCAAAACAGGGAATATTAACAGAGCAGGAGAAAAATGATATCGTAAAGACCTTAAAGGATATTTTAGCGGAAGTGGAAAGCGGAAAGCTTGCTATTTCTCCAGAGTATGAGGATATCCACAGTTTTGTGGAGGCAAATTTGATTGACCGTTTAGGTGATACCGGGAAAAAGCTTCATACGGGACGCAGCCGTAATGACCAGGTGGCACTGGATATGCGCCTTTATACGAGAAAAGAAGTGCTTGCAGTAGATGAACTCTTAAAAGAACTTTTGGAAACTATTCTAAAAATCATGGAGGAAAATTTGACCACAATCATGCCTGGCTTTACTCATTTGCAGAAAGCGCAGCCAATCACACTGGCACATCATATGGCAGCTTATTTTGAAATGTTCAAACGTGATCGCCTGCGCCTTCATGATATCTATGAGCGCATGAATTACTGCCCATTGGGAAGCGGCGCACTGGCGGGGACGACCTATCCGTTGGATCGGGAGTATACCGCAGAACTGCTTGGTTTTTACGGACCGACCTTAAATAGTATGGATGGTGTTTCCGACAGGGATTATTTGATTGAGTTTTTATCGGCACTTTCTACGATTATGATGCATCTAAGCCGTTTTTCCGAGGAAATCATTATCTGGAATTCCAACGAATATCAGTTTGTGGAAATCGATGATGCTTACAGTACCGGAAGCAGTATTATGCCTCAGAAGAAAAATCCGGATATTGCAGAGCTGGTGCGGGGAAAGACAGGACGAGTATATGGCGCATTAACATCTTTACTTACGACTATGAAAGGAATTCCACTTGCATACAATAAAGATATGCAGGAGGATAAGGAGCTTTCCTTTGATGCAATGGATACAGCAAAGGGATGCCTTGCTCTGTTTAACGGAATGCTTGCAACGATGAAATTTAATAAAGATAAGATGCGGGAGAGTGCAAACCATGGATTTACGAATGCCACCGACGCAGCGGATTATCTGGTAAAGCATGGCGTACCGTTCCGGGATGCTCATGGAATCGTGGGACGTATTGTTTTATACTGTCTGGATAAAAAAATTCCAATCGACGCTATGAGCCTGGAGGAATTAAAGGCAATCAGCCCAGTCTTTGAAGAAGACGTTTATGATGCCATTTCCATGGAGACTTGTGTCAATACCAGACTTACAGTTGGCGCTCCGGGAGAGACAGCTATGAAAGAAACCATAGAGAAGGAAAAGGCATTTTTACAGAATGATTGGCAAAGCAACGTAAAAAAAGACTGGGAGAAGGCACTTTTTGAAAAATAATTGTAGTAATCTTGGGCAGATTTAACAAATATTTGTGTGCAAAACGCCTAAATTTTGACTTGTCTTTTTGGTCTGGATGTATTAGTATTACTTTAACGCAGACAAGTGTCCGCGATACAAAGACACTTAAAACGGAATACAATAGTAAAAGAGAATTAAGAGGAGATTAGAGCAATGAGCGAAAAGTTAAAAGTAGGCATCCTTGGCGGAACTGGTATGGTAGGACAGAGATTTATCTCTCTTTTGGAGAATCACCCATGGTTTGAGGTGACAACAATTGCAGCCAGCCCGAGAAGCGCAGGAAAGACATACGAGGAAGCAGTCGGAGGAAGATGGAAAATGGATACTCCGATGCCGGAAGCGGTAAAAAATATCGTTGTCATGAATGTAAATGAGGTTGAAAAAGTGGCTTCTCAGGTAGATTTTGTTTTCTCCGCTGTTGATATGACAAAAGAAGAAATCAAAAAAATCGAGGAAGACTACGCAAAGACTGAGACGCCAGTTGTTTCAAACAACAGTGCTCATAGATGGACACCAGATGTTCCTATGGTTGTGCCGGAAGTGAATCCGGAGCATATGGAGGTTATCAAGTATCAGAAGGAGAGACTTGGTACAACACGTGGATTTGTTGCAGTAAAACCGAACTGCTCCATTCAGAGCTATGCACCTGTACTTACTGCATGGAAGGAATTTGAGCCGTATGAAGTAGTAGCTACTACTTATCAGGCAATCTCCGGTGCCGGAAAGACCTTCAAAGACTGGCCGGAAATGGTAGGAAACATTATTCCATATATCGGTGGAGAGGAAGAAAAGTCCGAAAAAGAGCCGCTTCGTATCTGGGGGCATGTAGATGCTGAGAAAAAAGCAATCGTTCCGGCAGAATCACCGATTATTACCTGTCAGTGTATCCGTGTTCCAGTATTGAACGGACATACTGCAGCCGTATTTGTAAAATTTAAAAAGAAACCGACAAAAGAGCAGCTCATTGAAGCACTGGAAAAATTCAGTGGTGTTCCACAGGAATTAAATCTTCCGAGTGCACCAAAGCAGTTTATCCGTTACATGGAAGAAGACAATCGTCCGCAGGTTTCTCTGGATGTGGACTATGAGAACGGAATGGGAATAAACGTAGGCCGTTTAAGAGAAGATACGGTTTATGACTGGAAGTTCATCGGACTTTCCCACAATACTGTCCGCGGCGCAGCAGGCGGAGCAGTTCTGTGTGCAGAGCTTTTGAAGGCACAGGGATATATCACAAAGAAATAAAAATATTATATAAATTAAAAAAGTTTGCCCATATATAAGAAGATGGCTGCCAGGGAGCAGCCATCTTTTTTGATAATTGTCAATATACATTTAAATAGAAATTGCAGTAAAAATTAAACTGTGATATGATTTTTTAAGGTGTTATACGAAAGTGAAAGCGTAAAATGGAGGAAAGATTATGGCGGTACGTTCTTTTGAACTTCAAAACATGGAAAAGCTGTATCAGAGGCCTGGAAATGGTCTGTTATTTTTATTTGGAAATAAAAATTGTGGGAAGGAGCAGCTTCTTTCCGTTTTTTTAAAGAATAAAAAAACGCTTTATTATCGGGCGGGAGTGGCCGATGCCAAAAAGCAGCGGGAAACATTTTTAAAAGAAGCGGAACGGGAGCTGAATCGGAAATTCCGGCAGGGAGCGGATTATCTGGAAGCAATCGAATATTATGCGGCCTCCTCTGGCGAGAAAAAAGTGCTGGTCATTGATGAGGTGCAGAATATGGCAAAGAAGGATATTGCCGTTCTTGCAGCGGCTGCAGAAGTACGGGATGAGGATGGTGTGGAGAGTCCAATTTTTATTGTACTTTGCAGTTCGTCTATTCTGTGGACAGAGAAAGAACTTCCAAAGCTTTATCCGGCAGTTTTGCGTAAAGCAGATAAAATCATGAAAATCAAAGATTATTCATTTCTTGATATTGTCCGGGCATTTCCGGATTATTCTACCTCACAGTGTGTGGAGGTTTACGGTGTTATCGGCGGTGTGCCGGAGTTTGTAGAGAGATGGAATAAAAGGAAAACAATCAAAGAAAATATCTGCGAACATATTCTTTCACCGACCGGATTTTTATTTGGAGAGGTGGAGCGCTTTCTCGGTACGGAACTGCGTGAACTTTCGGTATACAATACAATTCTTGCATCTTTGGCAGAAGGGAACAATAAGCTGAATGACCTATATGGAGATACAGAATATTCCAGGGCAAAAATCAGTGTTTATCTGAAAAATCTTATGGAATTTGATGTGATTGAAAAGGTAGTTTCCTTTGAGACAGGTGGATGGGAAAATGCAAAGAAGGGTATTTACCAGATTAAAAACCATTTTGTCCATTTTTGGTTTACGTTTGTATTTCCAAACTTGTCTGCGCTCTATCGGATGGAGCCGGAGGAGTTTTATGAAACTTATATAGAAAGAAATCTGGACGATTATATGAAAGTTTATTTTACTTCCGTGTGTCTGGAATATCTGGAACTTTTAAACATGGTCGGAAAACTTCCGATAAAAATAGAAAAAACAGGTACCTGGGTAGGCAAGCAGGGAACAATCGACATTGTCGCTCAGGATGCAGCAGGGATTTCCATTGTAGGTCTGTGCAACTGGACGGAAGATTTTTTGAGTGAATCAGTGTGTATGAAACTGGAAGCAAATATGAAAAAAGCAAAAATTAAAGCAAATCATATTTTTTTGTTTTCGGCAAAGGATTTTGAGGATGCCGTCAAAAAGAAGGCAGCGGAGGATTCCCGTTTTGTCCTAGTGGATATGAATGAATTATAAATGGATGTAATGTAATACGAAGTAAGGGAGAAATTTTGTGGGTAAAAAATTGATTATAACCGAGAAACCTTCCGTGGCGCAGGATTTTGCCAGAGTATTAAATGTTTCCGGAAGAAACAACGGCTATATTGAAAATAATGAATATGTTATTACCTGGTGTGTAGGTCATCTGGTGGAGATGGTCTACCCGGAGGAATATGATGAGAAATACAAAAAATGGAAGCTGGAGGACTTGCCGTTTCTGCCAAAGGTTTATAAATACGGTGTGATTGAAAATGTTAAAAAGCAATATGAAATCGTAAACGGTATGCTGCATCGCGAAGATATTGATACAGTTTACTGGGCAGGCGACTCGGGAAAAGAAGGACAGACCATTGAAGAAAATATCAGAAATTTCGGCGGTGTACGGGAAGGTATGACGGAACTCCGTGTCTGGATCGATTCCCAGACGGATGAAGAAATAAAGCGCGGGATCGACGAGGCAAAGACTATGGATTCCTATCGGAATTTGGGAAAATCGGGAATTATGCGTTCTATAGAAGATTATGCGATGGGTATCAATTTTTCCAGAGCCATGTCGGTGAAATACGGGAAACTGTTAAATGATGCGGTAGGAACAAATCACTATGTGCCGATTGCCGTGGGCCGGGTAATGACCTGTGTCCTTGGGATGGTAGTAATCAGAGAGCGGGAAATCCGAAATTTTAAAGAGACTCCTTTTTATCGTGTCATTGGAACCTTTACTGATGCGGAAGTTGAGGCGGAATGGAAGAGCATCGAGGGTTCAAGATATTTTGAATCTCCGTTGCTTTATAAAGAAAACGGATTTAAAAAGCAAGAGGATGCGCAAAAGTTAATCAGTGAATTGACTGAGAAAAAGGCGGTTGTAAAGTCTGTTGAAAGCACCATAAACCGAAAAAGAGCACCACTTTTATTTAATCTGGCGGAACTGCAGGCTGAGTGTGCCAAGATTTTTAAAATCAGCCCAGATGAAACATTAAAGGCAGCCCAGGAATTATATGAAAAGAAGTTAACGACATATCCGAGAACGGATGCAAGAGTGCTTACAACGGCGGTAGCAAAAGAGATTACGAAAAATCTGAATCGTTTAAAGGCTTATGAACCAACAAGGAAATATACGGAACGGATTCTGGCAGAGGGAATGTATCGGAATCTTGCCAAGAGCCAGTATACCAATGACAGTAAAGTAACTGACCACTATGCTATTATTCCGACGGGGCAGATGAGTAATCTATCTTCTTTGACGGAACTGCAAAAAAGTGTTTATGATTTGATTGTACGCCGATTTTTAAGTATTTTTTATCCGGCTGCCGAATATAAAAATGTAAAGCTTGAGGTAAGCGTGGAGACAGAGGATTTATTTGCATCGGCGAAGACCTTGCAGTCGGCAGGATACTTAGAGATTGCCGGGCGAAAGAAAGAGGAAGAAGAAAACCGGGGACTTATGGAAATTTCTGATTCTTTACATATTGGCGATGAGCTTGAAGTGAAGGGATATGACATAAAAGAAGGAAAAACTTCTCCGCCGAAGCGCTATACTTCCGGTTCTATGGTCCTTGCCATGGAGAATGCCGGGCAGCTTATTGAGGAGGAAGAACTGCGTGAACAGATTAAGGGCTCTGGTATCGGAACCTCTGCTACCCGCGCGGAGATTATTAAAAAGCTTATTCATATTGGCTATCTGAATCTGAATAAAAAGACGCAGGTGCTGACGCCGGAACGATTTGGAGAGATGGTGTTTGAGGTGGTGAACCTTACGGTTCCGGCACTCTTAAATCCGAAAATGACGGCATCATGGGAAAAGGGACTGGATGGCATCACCAATGGCACGGTTGAGATGGAGGATTACAGAGAGAAGTTGGAAGGCTTCATCCGCAAGGAGACACTTGCCATTATTGACCGGGATTTGTTAAATCAGATTGCGGGGAGAATCAGTTCTTTTGCCGGGAAAAACGGCAGGGGCATTGGCGCTCGGAAAAAACTCGGCGTGAAATGCCCGGTCTGCGGCGGCGAAATAGAGACGACACCTTTTGGTTATGGCTGTAGCAATTATAAAAAGGATGGAACCGGATGTAAATTTGCTATCGGACAGATTGCAGGGCGGAACTTAGCCGAGGAGGAAGTAAAGGATTTACTGGAAAAGGGTGAAACAGAGGTGTTGAACGGCTTTGTTTCCCAAAAGAAAAAGAAGTTTGCCGCGGCGCTCATTTTACATAAGGGAGAAGATGGAAAACCAGTCATTCAGTTTGATTTTTCAAAGAACCAGCCTGCGGTAGTGGAAGGCGTGAAGTGCCCGGTCTGCGGCGGAGCAATTCTGGAGCGGGGGTATGGATTCTCCTGTGAACATCACGGAAATGGGGAAGAAGCGGGCTGTAGCTTTTCGGTGGGGCAGATTGCCGGAAAAGACCTTACAAAAGCGCAGCTTATCGAACTGCTTAACGACGGGACAACCAAAACAATTCGAGGTTTTAAATCCAAAGCAGGAAAACGTTTTGATGCCTGCCTGGTGTTGGAAAAAGATGAAAATGGAATTCCGCGGGTGAAGTTTGATTTTGACCATGTGGAGGCAAAAAAAGTAAAAGATGTAGTCTGTCCGCTTTGTGGCGGAGAAATTGTAAAGACACCATTCGGCTATGGCTGTGCCAACTATTCTTCTTCGGATGAAAACAGCTGCAAATTTTCCATAGGTAAAATGTCAGGAAAAAACTTGACTGAAACACAGGTGAGAGAACTCTTGACGGATGGAAGGACATCTACAATTCGTGGTTTTAAATCGAAGACGGGAAATGTTTTTGATGCCAGAATTACTTTGAATAAGGATGAGAACGGGAAAATTACAGGATTAAAGTTTGATTTTAATGATATAGAACCTAAGAAGGTGGAGGGTGTTTCCTGTCCACTTTGTGGTGGGGATATCGTATACACGAAATTTGGCTATGGCTGTGCCAACTACCGGAAAGAGGATGGTGAAGGTTGCCGTTTTTCAGTGGGGCAGATTGCCGGAGTAAAATTGACTGTGGAGCAGGTGAAAGAATTGCTCTTACGAAAAAAAACAGGTGTTATAGAGGGATTTATCGCAAAGACCGGAATGAAATTTGATGCGCCATTAAAGCTTACTGAGGATGGAAAGGTTGCTTTTGATTTTCCGGAGAAACCGGTTCCGGTAGAAACTAAGGTTAAATGTCCAAATTGTGAGAAAATGTTAAAAAAATCACAATGGTATTATGAGTGCGACTGTGGGTTTAAATTGTCCCATACAGTAGCCCAGGTTCCGCTTTCTGAGGATGTGATAAGGGAACTTTTGGAAACCGGAAAGACAAGGCAGAAGGTGACAGGTTTCACATCAAAAGCGGGAAACACATTTGATACTTGTCTGAAATATGAAGAAGGCAGAATCCAGTTTGATTTTGACAATCCGGGGGAACAGATTGAGGCCGATGTACAGAAAAACGAAGGGTATAATGAATGATGGAACAGTCAAAATATAAAGTTTTAAATCGTGATGCAATCAAGTATATTGCAATGCTTACCATGTTTTTAAATCATGTGGCAAATATTTTTCTGACTCCGGGTACTATTTTATACGAAGTGTTGGTGGATATTGGTTACTTTACAGCAATTACCATGTGCTATTTCTTAGTGGAAGGATATCAGTATACACATTCTAAGAAAAATTACGGCATTCGCCTTTTGTTTTTTGCGATTTTGTCGGAATATCCCTTCTTGTTTGCGTTTCATGGACATGGAGTTGGGATGAATATGATGTTTACACTGTTTATCTGTTTTCTTATTCTGGTCGTGAGAGAAAACGTGAAGAATGACAGTCTGAAAAATATTCTTGTTGTACTTCTTGTAATTGTGACGGCAATCAGTGACTGGGCAATTCTGGCAGCGGTTTATACCATCATGTTTGATGAGTGGAGGGGAAATCCTGAAAAAATCAGGAAAGCTTATGGAATAGCAATCGTGCTGTTCGGATTGTTAAATCTGATAAGCAATGTCGAGATGTATGATATTCCAAAGGCATTTTTATGCGCGGTTGGTTCCTGCATGGGAATTGTCTGTTCCGGACTGGTTATTCAGATTTTCTATAACGGGAAAAGAGCAAAATATGGGACAAAATTTTCTAAATGGTTTTTTTACATTTTTTATCCGGCACATTTGCTGCTACTGGGATTTGTTAATCAGATGTTTTAATGATTGAAAAATGCCTGGGGGTAGGGTAGAATGAAAAAGAATATAAGAAATATACATAATTAAGAGGTAGGACATGGAAAACGCAAAAATAAAAAATTTATATAATTTAGAGGAAACCATTGCAGGTGAATATTTGGCGCAGTTTACTTATCCCTGGGAAGCATTAAAGGGAATCGGTGATTTCATTAAAAAATTAGGTCCAACGTTGGACAGCGAGAAATATGAACAGCGGGGAGAAAATATCTGGGTGGCGAAGAGCGCAAAGGTGGCACCGACTGCATGTTTAAACGGACCACTTATTATTGACGAGGAGGCAGAAATTCGCCATTGTGCTTTTATACGTGGCAACGCTATCGTGGGCAAGGGCTCTGTAGTAGGAAATTCTACGGAACTAAAAAATGACATTATCTTTAATTCGGTTCAGGTTCCCCATTATAATTATGTAGGAGATTCTATTTTAGGGTTTAAGTCTCATATGGGAGCAGGTTCCATTACTTCAAATGTAAAATCAGATAAAACATTAGTAGTAGTAAAAGATGGAGAAGAGAAAATAGAAACAGGTCTAAAGAAGTTTGGTGCCATGTTGGGTGATCATGTAGAAGTAGGATGTAATTCTGTTTTGAATCCGGGGACGGTCATCGGAAGAAATACAAATGTCTATCCTTTATCCATGGTACGAGGCGTTGTGCCGGAGAATTCAATTTATAAAAACAGGAATGAAATCGTACAAAAACGTTAGTCTGGAAAGAGCAGGAAAAAGTCTGTCGAAAATCCGTATTTTTTTGTGAAAAGGGCTAGACGAATGAAAAAAAATGTGCGAGAATAAGGTCAGTATGTTAAATGTATAACAAAGTTTAACAAAATACATCTATCATTGAAAGGAGTCTTATAATGATTTACACTCAGGAAGTTGAAAACATGTGCCCGGTAGCAAAAGGCGCAAAACATGAACCAGCTCCAATCCCGGAAGAGGGAAAATGGGTTCATTCCAAAAAAATTGAAGATATTTCAGGTTTTACACACGGTGTAGGCTGGTGTGCACCTCAGCAGGGTGCCTGCAAGCTGTCATTGAACGTAAAAAATGGTGTGATCGAAGAAGCATTGGTTGAGACCATCGGATGTTCCGGTATGACACATTCTGCAGCTATGGCAGCAGAAATTTTACAGGGTAAGACCATTCTCGAAGCATTAAATACAGACCTTGTATGTGATGCTATCAATACAGC
>CAMBKU010000054.1 GCA_945868305.1 uncultured Lachnospiraceae bacterium
CTTTTATTTCATTGTTTGTTTTTCTAATGAATTCTGCTGCCGACTCGGCGTGAATTTCCATTTGGGATGACAGTTTCCTGCCTGAAGATAAAAAAAGATGGATTCATCATAACACGAATTCCATCTTTTTAAAATACCTTTTATTCTTCATTCAGACTTTTTTTTAATTTTTCGAGAGCATGCTTTTCAATTCTGCTGACATAGGAACGGGAAATTCCAATTCGATTTGCAATTTCCCGCTGTGTCTGTACTTTTTTGTTATATAACCCGTAACGCAGGATAATGATTTCCTTTTCTCTATCATTTAAGACCTCTGGCAGCTTTTGATAAATTTTTTCCACATTTTTATGCAATTCAATTTTTTCTAAAACATCCGGCTCTTCACTCTCTACAATATCAAGCAGGGAAATCTGATTTCCCTCTTTATCCGTTCCAATTGGCTCATAGAGGGAAATCTCTCTCGACATCTTTCGTTTCGCCCGTAGATACATAAGCAGCTCGTTGTCAATACAACGCGCCGCATAGGTTGCAAGCCGGCTTCCTCTTCCCGCATCAAAAGTCGTCACCGCCTTAATCAGCCCAATCGTGCCAATGGAAATGAGATCTTCCATGTCTTCCCCTGCATTCTGATATTTTTTTGCAACATGGGCAACCAGACGCATATTTCGCTCTATCAGGATATTTTTTGCCTCAAGGCTGCCTTCTTTCATTTTAGTCAGACATTCCGCTTCTTCTTTTGCATTTAAGGGAGATAAGAAAGTTTTCAAAAAAAGCACCTCAAAGCTGATTTACTACATTTTATGAAATTCTGCGGATAAAGTGCCTTTCCCTATTTTATTTTCCGATTTTCTGGGTTATAATAACACTTGTTTTTTATTCGACCACACAACTCTGAGGTATATATGACACGAGAACTTTTTTATCGGATTACCGAAAAAGATAACGGAAAAACCGTTGGAACCTATTTAAAAGAGCAGGGATTTTCCCGCCATATTCTGACTGATTTAAAAAAAACCGAACAAAGTATTACCCGAAACGGCATCTGGCTGTATGTAAATGACCTCCTCTGTACCGGAGACATACTCTGCGTCACTTTAAAGGAAGATACATCCTCTTCGCATATTCTCCCTGTTAACCTGCCGCTCTCTGTTTTATTTGAAGACGAAGATATTCTTGTCGTAAACAAGCCCTCCGGCATGCCAATTCATCCCTCTATGGACAATTATGATAACACACTGGCAAATGCCGTTGCCATGTATTATCATAAGCAAAACCTTCCCTTTACTTTTCGCTGTATGAACCGTCTGGACCGGGATACGACGGGACTTACTATCATTGCCAAAAATTCCCTAAGCAGTGCCATTCTTTCCTCGGCAATTCGCTCCAGAGAGATACACAGAGAATATCTTGCCATCGTTTCCGGTCTTACCAAAGATTCGGGCACCATTGATGCTCCCATCGCAAGGAAAAGCGCCTCTGTCATCGAGCGTGAGGTGAATTTTTCTTCCGGAGAGCGTGCCGTCACCCATTATAAAAGGCTTGCCTACCAGGACGGACTATCTTTACTTTCTTTAAAGCTGGAAACTGGGCGCACCCATCAGATTCGCGTTCATATGAAATATATTGGTCATCCCTTGATTGGTGACTTTCTCTACAATCCAAGCGATACGCGCATGAACAGGCAGGCACTTCATTCTGCCAAACTCCACCTGCTTCATCCAATCAAAAAGGAGCCGCTTCATTTTTCGGCTCCTCTTCCGTCTGACATGCAGATCTTCTTTCCTGACTAACGGATCTGTTCTGTCAGTCCAACTTTTTTCTGTACCTTGCGCAAGGTCTTATTCGCAAAATAGCGTGCCTTTTCATCATTTTCCTTGATACATCCATCAATAAACGCTTTATCCGCCATCAGCTCCTCGTAACGCTTCTGAAGCGGTTTTAATTCATCCGCAACGGTTTCACCCACAGCAAGTTTAAAATCGCCATAGCCTTTTCCGTCAAACTCTCTTTCTATTTCTTCCATTGTTTTTCCAGTCACACAGCCATAAATACTCATCAAATTGCTGACCCCCGGTTTATCCTCCGAATAGCGAACCTCACTGCCGGAATCTGTCACCGCGCGCTTGAATTTTCGAATAATCGTATCCGGATCATCCAATAAACGTATCGTCGCATTCACGTTTTCATCAGACTTTGACATCTTTTTCTCCGGTTCCTGCAAACTCATAATCTTAGCTCCTGCCTTCGGAATATATGCTTCCGGAATCGTAAATACTTCACCGTAAATGTTATTAAACCGCTCTGCAATATCACGACAGATTTCCAGATGTTGCTTCTGATCCACACCAACTGGAACCATATCCGCCTGATAAAGCAAGATATCAGCTGCCATCAGAACCGGATACGTATAAAGCCCGGCATTGATATTATCAGCATGCTTTGCAGCTTTATCTTTAAACTGTGTCATACGGTTCAGCTCACCCATATAGGTAAAGCAGTCCAAAATCCATCCCAGCTCCGCATGTGCAGATACATGAGACTGATAATACAGGCAGTTTTTCTTCGGATCAAGTCCCGCTGCCACATAAAGTGCATAAAGACTTCTCGCATTTTTGCGAAAATCCGCAGGTACCTGACGTACCGTCAGAGAATGCAGATCCATAACACCATAAAAACATTCATATTCATCACTTAAATTTACCCAATTCTTCAAGGCTCCCAGATAATTTCCCAATGTCAGAGTTCCTGTCGCCTGCATACCACTATACAAAACCTTTTTGTCATTTAGCATTTCTCGTTCCTTCTTTCTGTCTTTCCTTTTATTTATATTTTTTCTTCATTAATAAGGGATGCGTCCAGTCAGTACTTCATGTTTGATAAAGGAAAAAGTTTCTTTTTCGCCTTTTTCCGCCAGCATATGCAACAGCATTTCAAGCATCCGCCTGGTATCGGGATGAAGCACATGACATTTCTTTCCATGTTCATAATATTCCAGCGCACTGCTGTCCGTATACTTTTCTTTCTGATAGTTTTTAGACGCTGCCACCCGGTCGATAAACATTTCCACCACATAGCGTATCGGCATCTTCATGCCCTCGATACCCTTGCTTTCGCCCTTATGCGGACCTGTCTTATCCGGCACACCATAATCAATCCAGTATTCCATATGATGCTTATTTCTGCCTTTATGATGCAGCCATGCCGAAGAATACCCCTTTGCCTCACGCTCTGCGTTATTCGGGCTTCTATTGCCCTGATAGTATTTGCATCCCACAAGAAATTCCGTCGGGGAATACTTGGAGAGATCATGAAGCAGCCCCTGCTTATACAGTCCTACCTGAAAACACCCCTTCATGACCAGATGTTTATGATGTGTAATTGTGCAAAAATGTTTCCACGCTTTCATGTTTACCTCTTTCCAACAAAAACTACAATGGACTGCGGTCCGATCAAAACCTGTTTTTTTTCTTTTTCCCTGCTTACCTCTAATGCTGCCGCACCATTTTTTGAGGTATCTATCACACGATACCAGTTCTTTTCCTTTTTCTGCGCCGGAAGCGCCAGTCTTTTTCCGGTCAAATGGAAGTTGAACGCCACATACACATTGTCATCCTCTGTACCATCTTCACGCAATGCATAGCTTCCACCATAAAGAAGTCCTACTGCCTGACGGCTTGATTCAAAGCCGGCCAGCCACGCATCCTCCCCATGATAGGAGAGATCCGGAAAACCGCTTCCGTTATAATCACACATCTGCATCGGCTCCGGCAGATGAATCACTGGATGCTCCTTTCGAAAACGAATAATCGCTTTCGTAAAGTTATATAATTCCCTGTTCGAATCTTTTTTCTTCCAATTCACCCAACCAATCTCATTATCCTGACAGTAGGCATTGTTATTTCCATTTTGCGAATTCCCAAACTCATCTCCAGAAAAGATAAGAGGAATTCCCTGGGAAAAGCACAACGCAACAATGGCGTTTTTGGCAAGACGTCTGCGCATGTCCAAAATATATTTTTTCTTTGTCGGTCCTTCTGCTCCACAGTTAAAGCTGTAACTCCAATCACTGCCGTCTGTATTTTTTTCACCGTTTTCCTCATTATGTTTTTCACTGTAGGAAAAAAGATCTGCCAACGTAAATCCATTATTATCACAGATATAATTTATATAAGAGGCATTCGCCTGCTGCTTGCGCATCTGATTAGTAAATTCATAAAGACTTGCATCCCTTCCACAAAGCATTCTTCGGATTGGATACATGAATTCGTCATTATAAAAATACAGATGATCCCTCTCTCCATCCCGAGCCACCGTAGCCTCATCAAACCAAAGGTAAAATAACTTTGTCTGCCGCAACAATAAATCCTGTGTAATCACGGAAATCGGAACATTTTCCCCTTGCAAATGAAACCCATCCACATGATACTGTAACACCCAGTAATGCAGTGCATCGATCACTTCATTGGCATTGACCTCTTTCGGAAAAAACATCTCCATAATACATTCCATTCCATTGTTATGAAGCGCCTGTATCAGTTTTTTCAATTCAAATGAAGCTTTCTCGGAAGCTGCAAAGGAAGCTTTCGGTGCAAAATAACTACCACGGGCATAACCCCAGAAATTTACTTTTGCAGACGTCTCATTCTTTTTTGATTTCTTTTTCTCCTTTACATAAGCAGGAAGTACTTCTTTCTTATCCCTGTATATCTCCTCGAACTCATAAACCGGCATCAATTCCACCGATGTTACGCCAAGCTCCTTTAAATAGGGAATTTTCTTTTGAAGTGCCGCAAAAGTGCCCTTATTTTTTGCCGCTGTATCCATGGTAAAGCCCCTGACATGAAGTTTATATAGAATCATATCCTGATTCTTAATCTTTGGGCGTTTTTCCTCTTTCCAATGAAACAATGAAAAATCGAAACCGCTACGCACCATCTCGGATTTTTCTATTCTTTTTGGATCATACCACACTTCACGTCCCACAATTTTTCTTGCATACGGATCCAACAGTACACGACCGTCTATTTCATAATTATAATCATACTCCCGATAATCCAGATTCAGAACACAAACAGAACGCAGGGAACCCACGCAATATTCCTGCGGTATCTCAATTCGAAGCGGTCTGCCTTCTGCCTTTTTCTCATAAAGCAGCACAGCACATTTTTTGTCTCTTTCTGCCGCAAAAGTAAAAACCAGGTTTTTCCCCTGTTTTGCCACACCCATTACGGCATAGTCTCCCTCTCTTATCGCATAATCCATTTTATTCGTCCCCTGTCAAGCATTTTGTCTTTTATTATAACCGTTTTTTCCCTGTTTGTATAGAAAAATCCTCCATATTTTTTCCGCGGGTAATTTCTAAAACAGTTGCGAAGCACCTGCAGAACTGGTAAAATGATGTTGTTTCACTATAGGTCCGGTTTTTGAACCGGACACTTTTAGCACAGAAAAGAGGTACCGATATGGGAAAACAGGAAAACACCAATGATGATGAAGATATGTTTGTAACTTTGAGTCTGGACGACGATTCTGAGGTCGAATGCCGCATTCTCACAATTTTTGAGGCTGCAGATCAGGATTACATCGCCCTGCTCCCATTAGATGAAAACGGTGAAGACAATCAGGAAGGAAAGGTCTACATTTATCGCTATTTTGAAGATGAAGAAGGAAACCCTTCCTTAGAAAACATCACCGACGACGATGAATACGAAATCGTTGCCGACCGTTTTGATGAACTTTTAGACGAAGCGGAATTTGAGGAAATGGACTAATCTTTCTTTTCGTTCATTTCACGGATAAATCTGGAAATTTCTGTTTCGTGATTATTCAGATTTTTTACAGAAGAAAGATAAAGTTTTTCTTTGGCGCGTGTCATACCTACGTAGAACATGCGCCTTTCTTCTTCTATATCAGCTTCCAAAACTGCCTTTTTATAAGGCATCATACCCTCATTCACATCAATGATATAAACCGTCTGAAATTCCAGCCCCTTGGCGCTGTGCAGCGTAGCCAAAAGAACACTGTTCTTATTTTCCCGTTGTTTTTCACTCTGGCGCTCCAGTTCTTTGGTATATTCCTCAATATGTACAAACCATTCGTCAAAGGTTTTATACCCTTTCGCCCCCTCCTGCAATTCATCAAGCTTGTCAAATAAATCTTCCTCGCTAATGCGGCGGTAATCCGCGTACTCACGACAAAAATCATCATATCCCACACCCTGCCGAATATAATTAATGGCAGCATACGGACTGATACGCCCGATTACCTTCAGGTCGTATTCCAGCTTTTCCACTCGTTCCGCAATCCATGGCTTATCTTTATAAATATCATAAAGCACATCAAAAGCAACCTCATCCTCATCCACGTTTTCCCGGCTGATATATCGTTTTGGTCGATTCATGACCTGCAGAAAATCCCTTCTGGTACGACTCCCCTGCGCCATTCGGATATAAGCAAAAATATCTTTCGCAATCCAATGTTCATAGAGATTCGGAATATTATCTCTTGTCGAAAACGGCACATTGTAATCCATCAACTGTTCCATTAAAAGTCTCGGCTGTGTATTGGTACGGAACAAAATTGCTATATCAGAATACTTTCCGCCATTTTGAATATGTGCCAGAATCCTTTCGATGATCTTTTTATTTTCCTCACGCTGATTCTCATAAAGCGTAAATTGTACCAATCCGCCTGTTTTTTGTGCTGCATGAATTTCCTTATAAAACCGTTCCTTATTACAGTTAATAAGCTTAAGGGATGCATCCACGATTCCTGCTCCAGAACGATAGTTTTCCTCCAAAATGATTTTTTTCGTGTTAGGGTAATCTTTATCGAAATGCAGCATAATTTCCGGCTTTGCCCCCCGAAAACGGTAAATAGACTGATCGTCATCTCCCACAACAAAAAGGTTATTTTCCGGCAATGCCAGCATCTTCATAATATCAAACTGTATTTTATTAATATCCTGAAACTCATCAATTAAAATGTAACGATACTTTTTCTGCCAGGCCGCCAGAATATCCTTCCGTTCCCGGAACAATTCATCTGTATAGACCAGCATATCATCAAAGTCAAGAAGACGGTTACGGCGCAACTTATCATCATATGTACGATAAATCTTTCGGAACACTCCTTCCGGACAATTTGCAGAATAATAATTATCTAACGGAATCCCTGCATTTTTCACCATACCGATTTCTCCCAGGAGCGAAGACAAAAACTCATTTTCGTCCTCATATTCCAATCCCATATGGGTAACAATTTCCCGCATATACTGATATTTTACATCTTCCCTGATAATGTTCCCCGCATGAAAATGATAAGCATACTTTAAAATGGTAAAAAAAACGGCATGAAAGGTTCCAAAAGTCACCGGGTACTGTTTTCCTCCCATAAGGCGAAAAAAGCGCTCCCTCATCTCTCCTGCCGCCGCCCGGGTAAAGGTAATAACCAAAATATTAGAAGGATTCACCCCGTATTCCAATATCAGCTGCCTGGTTCGTTCCGTAATAACAGCAGTTTTTCCGCTGCCCGGTCCCGCCAGAATAAGTGCAGGCCCATCTTTATGATGAATTGCTTCTAACTGTGATGCACTAAAATCCAAATTCTTTCTCCTTGCAGAAAAAAGAGTGAAAACCTGACATCTTCACTCTCTTTTTCCTTCATTTCTATTCACTATTTGCTTAATAATTCTATTCCCTTTTTGATACGGGCGATAGATTCTTCTTTTCCAAGAATCTCCATGAGCTCTGTAGCTCCCCCCGGTGTCATCTGTTTACCAGAAACCGCAGTACGAATTGGCCACATCACATAACCATTCTTTACGCCCTTCTCCGCCACATAATCACAGAGCAATGCATAAAGCGCGTCATTACTGTAATCTTCCTGACTTTCCAGTCGTGGCAATATTTCCGTTAAGACCTCAAGAGAAGTTTCAGCATTGGTTTTCATTTTTTTATGAGTATACATTGCCACATCATATTCCGGAAGTACCTCAAAGAAATCAATATGATCTTTAATATCCGGGAAAATCTCAATTCTGGTCTTAACCATACCTGCGATTTTCTTCAAATCGTAATCCTTCGTGATGACTTCTTTGATGTAAGGCTCTGCCATCTCGTAGAAAGACTCAAAATCCATCGCTTTGATATATTCACCGTTCATCCACTTTAACTTGGTATAATCAAAGACTGCCGGAGATTTGTTGATATGACGATAATCAAAAGCCTCCACCAACTCCGGTAATGACATAATTTCCCGGTTGTCTGCCGGACTCCATCCCAAAAGTGCGACAAAGTTCACCACTGCCTCCGTTAAAAATCCCTGGTCAATCAAATCCTCATAGGAAGCGTGACCGCAGCGCTTGCTTAATTTTTGATGATCTTCATTGGTGATGAGCGGACAATGGATATACTCCGGCACTTCCCATCCAAATGCCTCATACAAACGATTATATTTTGGTGAGGAAGACAGATATTCATTTCCCCTCACAACATGGGTAATTCCCATCAAATGATCATCCACCACATTGGCAAAATTATAGGTCGGATATCCATCGGATTTGATCAGAATCATATCATCTAATTCTGCGTTGTCTACTGTAATATCTCCATAAATATCATCATGAAACGTAGTCGTTCCTGTGCGCGGATTATTCTGACGTATAACATAAGGCTTGCCAGCAGCAAGATTCGCTTCCACTTCCTCTTTACTCAAAGAAAGACAGTGCTTATCATAAACGGAAATTTCCTTCCCCGCAACAGTCTGCTTTAAGCCATCCAGACGCTCCTTGTCACAGAAGCAGTAATATGCTTCTCCTTTTTCAATCAGCTTCTTTGCATATTCCAGATAAATTCCCTTTGCCTGGCGTTCACTCTGGACATAAGGTCCTACTCCGCCATCCTTATCTGGGCCTTCATCATGCAAAAGACCTGTCTTTTCCAGTGTGCGGTAGATAATATCTACCGCTCCCTCCACGTAACGTTCCTGATCTGTATCTTCAATTCTGAGGATAAAATCTCCACCCTCATGCTTTGCAATCAAATAGGCATACAATGCTGTTCTTAAATTTCCAACGTGCATCCGTCCCGTAGGGCTTGGTGCAAATCTTGTTCTGACTTTACTCATTTTAAAGTTCCTCTTTCTTTTTTATCCCGCCTTACAAAAGCTCAATCTCGCTTAACTCTTTCGGCGGAATTTTCTTGGAAGATTCATCCTGAATCTTCTTTACTTCCTGTTGCGCTTTATTGATTGGAAGAATTGTTCCAGCCCCGGCAACACAACCACCCGGGCAGCCCATTCCTTCAATCATACAGCCATTTTTCTTTCCTGCTTTGGCAAGCATCAACGCTTTCTTACACTCTGCAAGACCATCTGCATGTTCAATTTTAACTTCCACACCAGGATAATATTCTTTGATACACTGTTCAATTGCCCCGGCAACACCGCCAGCACACGCATATCCACGTCCCGCTGCTGTCGCATCATGCATGGATTTCTTTCCTGCAATCTTGTTAGGGTCAATACCTTTTGCCGCAAACATCGCATCCAGTTCTTCAAAGGTAATAACAAAATCCACATCACTGCGGACAGAACTGCGGCTTGCTTCCAGTTTCTTTGCTGCACACGGTCCGATGAATACCACCTTGACATCCGGCTGCTCTTTTTTAATGCTTCTTGCAGTCGCAACCATCGGTGTCAGTTCCTGAGACACCGAACCAATCAAATCCGGAAACTGTTTCTTTGCGAGCATAGACCATGCCGGACAGCAGGAAGTAAGTAAAAACGGAAGTTCTCCGGTTGCGACATGTTCTGCATAATGTTTCGCTTCCGCAACAGCTCCAATATCTGCACCAAGAGCCACCTCGTGTACTCCCACAAAACCAAGTTCCAGTAACGCCTCTCTCACATTTCTCGGAGTCGCATCCGGTCCGAACTGTCCCACATAAGCCGGCGCAATTTCTGCAACGACCTTGCCGCCCTCTTTCATACAACGAATCAACTGGAAAATCTGAGATTTATCTGCAATCGCACCAAATGGGCAACTTACCATACACTGACCACAGGCAACACATTTTTCCGGATCAATTTTGGCTCTGCCAAGTTCATCTGTAGAAATCGCACCAACGCCACAGGCAACAGAACACGGTCTTACTTTCTTTGCAATGGCATCATAAGGACAGGCAGCTTTACACTTTCCGCACTTGATACATTTAGACTGGTCAATCACGGATTTTCCATTAATCTGAGTGATAGCGCCCTTCGGACAGACCTCCGTACAAGGATGCGCGATACAGCCCTGACACATATCAGATACTTCGTATTTCTTTTCCTCACACATATTACATGCAGAAGGAATCACCTGCATAAGAGGCGGCTCATAATATTTCTCAGAAATGTTGCTTTCTTCCAGTCCGCTGGTTACGTGAACTGGACGATCTTCCGGTCTTAAAGACATACCCATGGCAAGTCTTACTCTCTCTGCTGCAATCGCACGCTCACGGTAAATACTCTCACGGTATTTCGGAACATCTCCCGGGCACACATTGTACGGAATTGCTTCCACTGCATCGTTAATGTTATTTTCTTCTTCGTAGGCAATTTTAGCCACTTCGGTAAATACTTTTTTTCGCAAGTCAGATACGGCTGTTCGTATTCCTCTCATATTGTATGTACTCCTCCTAAACTGTTACATTTTCATATTCTTTCTATATCGTTAATAATTTAACGCTATTAGCTAAACATACTCTATCATACAACCCAAGGTAATACAAGAATATTTCCGTATGTTTTAAAAAAAATACTAACGCCTGCATCCACCGCAGTTTGCGTCACAACCACCACAGCCGACACATTTTCCTGATTTTTTTCTTCTATATAAAACGCGAAACGATAAAATTGCCCAGACCAAAAGTACCAGTAACACCAATCCATCTATCAGATTCATGCAAAAATACCTCCTACCTGATATACGACAAACGCCACAAACCAAGCTACCACACACTGCATAACGACTACTCCCACACTTTTCCAACGTGAATCCATCTCACGGCGTATCGCTGCGATGGCCGCCACACATGGTGTATACAGCAGTGTAAACGTCAGAAAACTGACTGCGGAAAGCGGAGTAAACATATGTCCAAGTGCCACGCTCAAATTCGCCATGCTGGTTCCAGTCAGTACACTCATTGTACTTACCACCGCTTCCTTCGCCGTAAATCCGCAAATCAAAGATGTAGATACCCGCCAATCTTCAAAACCAAGCGGTGCAAAAATCGGCGCAATCCATTTTCCAATTAGTGCAAGCAAACTCTCACTGCTGTCTGCGACCACGTTCATTCTGGAATCAAAGGTCTGTAAAAACCAGATAATAATCGTTGCAAAGAAAATAACAGTGAAAGCTCTCTGAATAAAGTCTTTTGCCTTATCCCACATCAAAAGCAGTACACTTTTTGCAGACGGAAAACGGTAATTCGGCAGTTCCATCACGAAAGGCATGGGATTTCCCTTAAACAGTGTATGGTTAAACAGAAGTGCCATAAGAATGCCTACAAGGATTCCTCCTACATAAAGTCCCATCATGACAAATGCCTGGTATTTTTCAAAAAATGCTGCTGTAAAAACTGCATAAATCGGAATTTTCGCTGAGCAACTGATATACGGTGTCAACAGAATCGTCATTTTCCGGTCACGTTCTGAAGACAGCGTCCGACTGGACATAACAGCCGGAACTGTACAGCCAAATCCAATCAACATCGGTACAAAGCTCCGCCCCGACAGACCAATTTTCCGAAGCAGCTTATCCATAACGAATGCAACGCGTGCCATGTAACCGGAATCCTCAAGTATGGATAAAAAGAAAAACAGCACTACAATAATCGGCAGAAAACTCAAAACGCTGCCAACACCTGCAAAGATACCGTCAATCACAAGACTATGTACTACCGGATTCATTCCATAAACCGTGAGGGCATGGTCTGCAAGTTCTGTCACCCGGTCAATCCCAAGACTTAAAAGATCACTTAACCCCTGCCCGATAATCCCGAAAGTCAGCCAGAAAACCAAAAGCATGATACCTAAAAACATCGGTATTGCCAGATATTTATTCGTCAACACACTATCGATTTTCACACTGCGTTTATGCTCTTTACTCTCCCTGCATTTTGTCACCGTCCTGTTACAGACTTTTTCAATAAAGGTATAACGCATGTCAGCCAATGCCGCATTCCGATCCATATGATGGTCCGCTTCCATTTCCTCAATACTGTGTTCCATCATATCCAGCTCATTTTGGCTAAGTTCCAGCCGTTTTATAATATCCTCATCATTTTCTACGATTTTGATTGCCGCAAAGCGCGGAGAAATCCCGATATTCTGTGCATGATCCTCGACCTGATGGCAAACCGCATGAATACAACGATGAACGTCACCTTTTTCACAGAAATCCGTAACCTTTGGCATCTCTTTTTTCTTCGCCACACGGTAAATGCCGTTAATCAGATCCTCAATGCCCTCATCCTTGACTGCGCTGATTGGAATCACCGGAATACCAAGCTCCACCGACATTTGTTCCACATCTATAGAGCCTCCGTTCCCCCTTACCTCGTCCATCATGTTCAGTGCAAGCACCATTGGAATATGCATCTCTAAAAGCTGCAGTGTTAAGTACAGATTACGCTCTATATTGGTAGCATCCACAATATTAATAATACCATCGGGTTTTTCATTTAGTATAAAATCTCTGGTCACAATTTCCTCGTTAGTATAGGGCCGCAACGAATAAATTCCCGGCAGATCTACGACCTGGCATCCCTTTTTGGAACGAATCTCTCCCATTTTCTGGTCTACGGTAACGCCAGGGAAATTCCCCACATGCTGATTCGAGCCGGTAAGCTGATTAAACAGGGTAGTCTTTCCGCAATTCTGGTTTCCTACAAGTGCTAAAATCATTCGTCCTCCTCCTTTGCTTCCACTTCAATCCTTGCCGCATCCTCTTTCCGAATGGTCAGTTCATATCCCCTGATATGTAATTCAATTGGATCTCCCATAGGAGCTACTTTTTGCACTACTACCTTTGTTTTGGGAATCAACCCCATATCCAAAAAGCGACAGCGCAAAGCACCTTCTCCGCCTACCTTCGTAATAACAGCAGTTTTTCCAATCGGTAATTCGTCTAATGTCATTTTCATCTTCCTCTTTTCTGCTCTTGCCGTTAGCATTTTCTAACTACAATTAGTTTAAGTCGCTATCCCCTTCTTGTCAATTGAAAAAAATTATCAAAAAGAGCAGGGAACACTGCCAAAATTTGGTCTTAATGCAAAAAAGCTGCATTTTTTATCAAAATGCAGCTTTGGTATCCGACTCTTTTCGTTTACAATGTCTTGGAACGCTCTTGGATATTCTTATTGAAATTAATGACTTTACGGTCATAGGTCTCATCCATCAAAGAAGACCGAATCATAAAATCCGCAGAAGAACGATTATTTGCAATCGGAATATCGTACACCTGCGCTATACGAAGCAAAGCCTTTACATCCGGATCATGAGGCTGTGCCGTTAACGGATCAGAAAAGAATATAACAAAGTCCACCTTTCCTTCCACAATTTTGGCACCAATCTGCTGGTCACCGCCCAATGGCCCGCTGTTATATCCTTTTACCGGAAGTCCGGTCTGATCTGTAATCATGCGGGCAGTCGTTCCAGTTCCACACAAAAAATGCTTCTTTAAAATTTCCTTGTGTTCCTCGCACCAGGCAATCAGTTCCGCTTTTTTATTGTCATGCGCAATCAGTGCAATATTTTTTTGCTTTTCAATCGTCAGCGTAATAAAGTCTTCGTTCATCTTATCCTCCTGTAGTTTGCTAAATTTCTGTTCTTATTGTACCCCAGTTTTTCTTATTCCTCAATGTATATTTTCGTTTTATTTGTCAAATGCCGGATTAAATGCATAATAATTCTTGCTGTCAAGATGTTCACGCACCATATTAAGTCCTTCACCGAAACGCTGAAAATGCACAATTTCTCTTGCTCTTAAGAAACGAATCGGATCGCATATCTCCGGATCTTTAATCAGACGCAAAATGTTATCATAGGTTTTTCGGGCCTTTTGTTCTGCCGCCATATCTTCAAACAAATCTGTGATTGGATCACCGCTGGACTGGAACTGATTGGCATTAAACGGCACACCACCTGCAGATTGCGGCCAGATACCCACGGTATGATCCGTGTAATAAGGTGCAAAACCGGATGCTTTAATTTCCTCCGGTGTCAGATTTCTGGTCAGCTGATGCACAATGGCTGCCACAATTTCCAGATGTGCCAGTTCCTCTGTACCTACCTGCATCCCGGTAGACCCAGGTTTCTCCGCTCGCCATCTTGTATACAAGTTCTCCCTTCAGAACCCGGATTTCTTTTAGTTCTTCTGTTTTTTCTTTGACTTTCCCTCCTGCTGCCAGATATCCCTGCCACAGAACTTCATCCGAGATACTTTTCGCATTACATCCTCTAATCTCCCCTTCGCCTGTAAATTCCTGCTTTTTTCTTCCCTCACGCACTGCCTTTTCACATAGCCAGCTATGCCGGATACTTCCGTCCGCCCGATACCGGATGCGGCTGACATACCGACTTCCGCAAATACCACAGACTACCTTTCCGCTGCACCAGTAACGCTTCCTGTACTTTCCTCGTTCATTCTCCCGGCTGTTTCCGTTTTCCCCTTCCAAGTTTTCTTCCGTTCTTTTGCTCCAAAGACGTTTCTGCGCCCTCTCAAAAAGTTCCCTTGAAACGATTGGCTCATGGTGAAAAGTCTTTATAACAAATTCCTCCTGTCCACAATTCTTTTTCTTCTTATGCGTCAGATAATCCGGTGTATAGGTCTTTTTTTGAACCAGATTCCCGATATATTTTTCATTTTGAAGAATTCTCCGCACTGCCACATGACTCCAAGGATTCCCCCTGCTGGTCTTCTCTCCCGCCTCATTCAGTTCTTTTGCTATTGTTCCAGTTCCTTTTCCCTCTACCACATATTTCAAAAAAATTTCCCGGACAATTTTTGCTTCTTTCTCATTGACCGCAAGTACGCCATGTTCTAATTCATAACCAAACAGGCGTCTGCCAAAAACAACGCCCCTCTCCATCTGCCGCTTTTGTCCCCATTTTACCCGCTCTGAAATTTTACGGCTTTCTTCCTGCGCCATGGATGCCATAAGTGTCAAACGAATTTCCCCATCATTTTCTCTCGTATCAATATGATCGATAATAAAAAATACACCCACGCCCCAGGTACGCAATCTGCGCACGGCAATGAGTGTATCCACAGTATTTCTTGCAAAACGGCTTACTTCTTTGGTCAGGATCAAATCAATTTTCCCCTCCCTCGCATCTGCCATCATCCGTAAAAATGCTTCTCTTTTATTCATACTGGTTCCGGAAATACCCTCATCCGCATAAATTCCAGCGAACTCCCAGCTTTCCCCACTTCTCGCCTGAATAAAAGAAGTAAAGTACTCTTTTTGATTTTTCAGGGAATTCTGCTGGTCATCCAATTCCGTAGATACCCGGCAGTAAGCAGCTACCTTCATAGACTTCTCCCAGATCTTTTTTATCAGTCTATGTCCGTAAGGTTTTCTTCATTCCAGACACCTTACCCCAAATTTAAAAAATCCAGAATTTCTCCCGGCTCATCTGCAAAATTCACTGCTCCATGCTCTTTTAAGAAATCTCTGTCCCGAAATCCCCAGGTCACGCTGACACAAGCAAGTCCGGCATTTTCTGCCGTTTTGATATCCACATCCGAATCTCCCACATACACAGCATGCTCCCTGTCGCTTTTCAGCCTTTTCAATGCTTCCAGTACCGTATCAGGAGCAGGCTTGCGCCGGATGCCTTCTCTTTCTCCAATGGCAACCTCTATTTTCCCTTTAAAATACAATTTGTTTAATTCCTGTACCGCAAAATCTCCCTTATTGGAAACGATTGCAAGCTTCATCCCATGTTCCCGCAAAACATCCAAAAGTTCCGGTATTCCATCGTAAGGTTGCGTTTTCGCTGCACAGTGTGCTCCATAGTAGGTGCGAAAATCCTCAAACACCTGTGTAAAAATCCTCTCCTCTATCCCTGCAGGCAAAGCCCTCTCCATCAGCTTTTGCAGTCCGTTTCCCACAAAACGGCGGACTTCATCTATGGTATGCGTCAAAAATCCGTATTTTTCCATAGCATAATTCACACTATCCGTAAGATCTTCCAACGTATTCAGTAAAGTTCCGTCCAAATCAAAAATTACTGTATCATAGTTTGACATAATATTTCCTTCTTTTAATATAAATTTGCAAATATAGAGGCACCGACTACTGTAATCAATCCTGCAACCGCAATAGCAAGACTGCTCATGGCACCTTCCACTTCTCCAATTTCCATTGCCCGTGCCGTTCCAATCGCATGGGCAGAAGTTCCTAATGCAACCCCTTTTGCCACAGCCTCCTTAATACGAAACACTTTAAAAACAAATTCTCCGATGATGTTTCCGAATACTCCTGTAATGATGATAACTGCCACCGTAACCGTAACAATTCCACCAAGTTCCTCCGATACGCCCATTCCAATCGCTGTTGTAATAGATTTCGGAAGCAGTGTCACATACATCTGATGATCAAAATTAAATAAAACGCAAAAAACAAGTACTGACAATATGCTGGTCAGAACTCCTGCCAATATTCCACCCAAAATCGCCTTATAATTTCTTTTTAACATAGCAAGCTGCTGATAAAGCGGAATCGCAAGGCAAACAGTCGCCGGTGTCAAAAGATAGCTTAAATACTTTGCCCCCTCATTATAACTCTCATAATCTACGCCTGTCCCAACCAAAAGCAAAATAACAACAACAATTGCTACCAACAGAGGATTAAAAAGTGCCAGCTTGAATTTCTTTTTTAAAAAAAGTCCGATCTCATATCCGGCAATACTCACAAACACACCAAAAAACACAGAGGTACTAAGCATCTCTCTCATTTTCTTCCTTTTTCCCCTTTCTGATAATAAGCTGTGTCACAAGTCCGGTTGCCGCCATAACTATAACGGTCGTTGCCAGTGTGATTACAATGAGTGGTACACAAATCCCCTTTATCTGCCCCCAGGAATCCATCAGTCCAACTGCCGCCGGAATAAACATCATCGGCATAATCTCTATCAAAAATGTTCCTGCCTCTTTTACCTGTTCCAACTTGATTACTCCCGTACAAAGTGCCAACAGCATCAGTACTAGTCCATAAATGCTGGCCGGAATTGAAAGCGGAATCAAATATTTCAACACTTCCCCAAGAAAGGTTACCGCAAGAATAATCCCAAATTGTTTCATAAATTTCATAATTGCATCTCTTTTCTTTTTCTTCTGTCAATGTGATATTGTATAACTACCTGTCCCATTCGTCAACCGTTCTTTTTTGTCTGGTACATAAATACCTATATCCGTCAGCAGACCGGAAACCTTACGGTATGGCATGGCATAACGCTGAGACAGATAACGCATGGAAGCACCCATTTCACCGTCCGGGCCACCATACTACTTTAAGTTATG
>CAMBKU010000055.1 GCA_945868305.1 uncultured Lachnospiraceae bacterium
TAAGCTGCCTAGCGGACTTGAACCGCCGACCTCCGCCTTACCAAGGCGACGCTCTACCAGCTGAGCCAAGGCAGCAACTGAAAAACTCAACTCGTTTAATATACTATAGGATAATCAAATTGTCAACAACATTTTTTCAAAAATTTGATTTTTTTACAACATCTATTGTTCGCCCACCGTCTGCTTATACAAGATGAGCGCATCATTCCATCCACTGTATGCAGGGTCATTGCGATGATCCGTAAGGTCACACTCCTTGACCAGATAATTTTCAACATAGGAAGTGAATTTCTTCGCCCCATTGTAATTTAGATGAAAACCGGCATCTCTGGTATCCGTGTCCCAGTCAATCCCAATATCCGCCACATTTGCATCCAAAAACTCCAGATTGTGAGTTTCCGCATAGTCCATGACCGCATCTCTCCTGACATCATTCCACGCGCGCTCCGCCGGAGCTTCAAGCAATACCATTTTTGTCCCATGCTCCTCGCAGAGCTTTTGGATTTTCTCCAAAAAATATACATCCAAAAATGTAATCTCCTCGTTCTGGAAATCCTGTTCCATAAAATCATTCTCATCCTCATATTTCTCAACAAGATTGACATAATAAAAGCCTTTCATGGCGTTATCATTGGTTGCTGCCACTTCCGTTGTAAAATCTGCTTTAGAAAGGGTTTTCCAGCGATTATGATACTCCATCACCGGGAAACGCCACTGCAGTGTGTATTTGATCATATCGTTGACATTATCTGTAATATCAGAATATTCCAAAAACAAAACATCCGCATCCACAAAAACCACTTTTGGCGTCTGCGTCTCATATATTTTTTCTAGGAAATAGTAGGTATACCAGATTTCCTGCATCAGCGTCCCACAATTATAAGTCGTATAACCCTGATTCTCCCAAACCTGCATCGGAGAATAACCACACCAGAAATTGCTGGCTCCAATTGCTATTACATCAATGGTATTTTCCGGCTCTGTGTAAATTGCCTTTGCCTGATAGTTGGTGGTACCGCTCTCTTTTGTATTATCCTTTGGCCTTACTACAACAGACAATACTTCTATTCCAAGAAGCACTGCCACAAGAAATATAACCACCTTGATACTGTTTTTTATAGCTGTTTTCCTTTTCATTTCATAACCCCTGCTATCTGCCTAAAATTCTGCATAGACAAACGGAACTGCCGTATATCCCTGTCCATATGCACCAAACACCAGGATAGACATCACTAACACATAATATACGCACCAACGCACCGGTAATTTCCATCCTGCAATACTCTCACGGATTTTCACGCCCCGAACCTGAAGCGTGCCAACGACTACCATCATCAAGATTCCCACTGCTAATACGATTATATCCATTTTATCCAACCCAAGTTCTAACAGGGTTCCGTCCACCAGCACTCCTGGATGAAAATCCCTGAAAATAGAACGGAACATGAATAAAAACTGTGAAATCGTAGGCGCACGGAAAATCATAAGTCCAATATTAATAAAAATGAAGGTTCTACAACGCCTAAAAACCTTAAAGGCTTTTCCCTCTCTGTCAATATTTAATCTGGCGGCAGCTTTTACCGCAAGCGGTTCGAAAAGAACCCCTGCCGCTATCAACACAAAATAATACCAACCATACAAAAGATAACGGAAACTACCACCATGCCAGATTCCGGTAAAGGACCAGACCACAAACAGGGCAATAAGTGTGGAGGCACACCGGGTCACAGAATTATTTTTCCAGTTTTTCAGCCGCTTTGAAATATTTTTTACCGGTTTGCTTAGGGAAACCGCATAAAACATATAATCCTTAAACCAGGCGCCCAGCGTAATATGCCATCTTCTCCAATATTCCTGTACCGTGCATGCAGCAAACGGATGGTCAAAGTTTTCTGGCAAATCAATGCCAAAACACTCAGCACTTCCAAGTACCATATCCATACACCCACTAAACTCTGCATAAAGCTGAATCGTATAGGCCAGCGCTACCACAAGAATCAATACCCCGCTGTAGCGAAGATAACTCAGATAGATAAAATTGACCAGCGCGTTTATGCGGTCGGCTATCACCATTTTCTTAAAAAGTCCCCATGCAAACCGCTGCACACCAAACATAAATTTTGTATAATCAAAGGAGTGCCCGGTATAAAGCTGCTCCGCCGTCTGTCCGTAACGACAGATTGGCCCCTCTACCATCTGAGGAAAAAATGAGGTAAACAGTGCAAACTTTCCGAAATTTTCTTCCGGCTTTACCGTTCCCCGATTCACATCGATAAGATAACCAATGACCTGTAGCGTATAAAAGGAGATTCCGAGCGGTAGCACAAAATTGAGCTGTGGAACAAAAATATCAATTCCAAGCTTTTCAAACAGCCGGTCCAGATTGTAAGTCACAAAAAGAAAATATTTGCGGAAAACCAAAATGGAAAGATTTACTCCCACTGTTGCTATCAGCAAATATTTTTTCTTTTGTTCATACTTTTGCTTTAATTTCTTTTTTTCTGTTTTTTCCAGCTCTTTCTTTTCTGTATTGTAACGCTCATTCCATTTCCCCATCTGTCTTCCCGCCACATAAACGGTCACTGTAGAGAACAGCAGGAACAAAGTATACTGTCTGCTGGAAATAAAGTAATAGAGGTAGCTCGCAATAAGCAGCTCAGCCCATCGATATTTTTTCGGCACCAGATAGTAAAAAAGTAGTGCCGCTGCCAAAAACAGAACATAGGTATAAGTATTATAAGCCATTTTCTTTTCCCTAATCCTCGTCCTGTTTTCTTTGAATCATTTGATACAATGTTTCCAGAGAAGTAAAATTTTCCGGCACAATATCCACTGGCGTAAGCTCAATGTCAAATTCGTCCATAATTTCATCCGCAAGCTCCATGATTTCAATAGAATCCAAAATTCCATTGTCCACAAAATCCGTAGCTGTCTTAAAATCCACACCTGGCTTTAAATTCTCCAAAATATTCAACAACTGTTCCATTTTTCCACTCCCTATAATGTTTTATAATTATTTTTTAACCATGCCCGGTCCGTTTTTCCGTTGGCATTCATCGGCATACGTTTTAACTTCAGATATTTTGCTGGCCACATATAACGGGGAACTCTTTTCTCTAAAGCCCCACGGATTACATCCGGTTCCAGCTTCGCCTGATAAATCAAAATAATCTTATCTTCTTTTTCATCATAAATACAGACACAGGATTCCATCTTATCCAAGGCAGACGCTGCCGCTTCGATTTCTCCAAGTTCAATCCGGTATCCCATATGCTTGACCTGGAAATCCTTTCTTCCGTTGTATAAAAGGACGCCATCCTCTCCATACCTCACCAGGTCTCCGGTTTTATAGGTAAATTCGGGGTAATATGGATTCTTCGGATTGCGCACAAACGCCTGTACCGTTCTTTCCGGATTGTTGTAATACCCTGCTGCCACAAAAGGTCCCCGGACAAAAAGCTCTCCTTCCTGCCCTTCCTTCACCGGTTCCCCCATTTCATTAAGCACCATTAGATCACAGTTCTCACATGGATAGCCGATTGGCAGGGATGCATCATCCGCAAACTGCCTGTCCACAATATAATAGGCGCAGATATCCGTTGTCTCTGTCGGTCCATAGAGATTCGCATATAATATATCCGGCATATGAGACATCCACATATTAAGCTGTTTTGCCGGCATAACTTCTCCTGCGAACAGAACCTTTTTCAAATCTGGCAATTCAATATAATCCAATGTCTTCGTATTCGCCACGATACAAAGCGCGGAAGGCACCCAGTATATAGTGTTGATTTTTTCTTTCTTTATATATTCCATCAAACGAAGAGGAAAAGAAAACAACTTCTTTGGCAGAATATGCAACGTCGCGCCGGTAAACAGGGTACTGTAAACATCCGATACCGACATACTAAAATAAAACGGTGTCTGATTTCCAAAAATCGTCTCATCCGTGATTGCAAAAGTTTGAATCAGCCACTCGATATATGCCATAACATTGCGATGGGTAACTGCCACACCTTTCGGTACCCCCGTCGAACCAGAAGTATAAAGAACATATAAAAGATCTGTCTCAACAGTTCGTTTTCGGATTTCTTTTAGAATCCCCCTGTCCGGTGCTGTTTCTAATACTTCTTCAAGTAAAATTGCTTTTATCCCGCTTTCTTTCCATTCCTCCACATGTTCCCTGTCGGTTAGCACTGCTTTGGGCGAAAGATTTTGACAAATCAGTCTTTTCCGTTCCCAGGGCATCTCTATATCCATCATGACATAAAAATTACCGCTGTAAACGACACCAAGTAACGCCATAATGCTTTCCACGCTCCTTGGGAGACAAATCACAACCGGTTTCCTGAAAAAACCGCCTTCTTTTCCTATACAGCTTCCAATCGCCTCTGCTGCTACTTTAAGTTCCCCAAAGGTACAGGATTTCTTCTCATCCACAAAAGCTGTTTTTTCCGAATATTTTTCTTCCGTATGTTCAAAAATATCCAATATGCTTTTCATTTTTTTGTTGCTCCTAATTTCCTTATATAGCGAACCTCAGTATAGCCCATCTTTATTTCATTTTTATTTCATTTTTATTTCGTAATTATTATTTTTCCATTAAAATATTACAATATTTTCCACATTAAAAACTTCGCAGCTTATCACTATCATCATCACCAGCATCTTCCACAGAACGAATCTGGACATAATAGCCGTAATCTGCATTTACTTTAATGTATACACGATCTCCGACCTTATGTCCTAAAATCGCCTTACCTATAGGCGATTCAATACTAATTCTCCCCTCCAGGGAATTTCCCCGCACTGTCGTCGTCAGTTTGAATTTCTCCACTTCATCATCTTCCTCGAAATAGATTTCCACCATCTTATTCAAGCCGACTTCATCTTCGCCAGAATCATCGGATACAATTTCTGCCGTTTTTATCATACGCTCCAGATAACGGATACGGCTCTCGTTCTTGTTCTTATCCTTTTTTGCCGCATAATACTCAAAATTCTCGCTCAAATCCCCCTGTGCCCTGGCTTCTTTTACTGCTTCAATAGCTTCTTTACGAACTACAAGCTTTCTGTATTCAATTTCTTCTTCCATTTTTTTGATATCTTTTTCTGTTAATTGATTGTTCATGATTCCTCCCTGCTTTCCCATAAAATTCCATCATAATAATCTAATAGCAGGCGTACCACACGGCTGTAGCTTACCATACCATCGGACACGCCATTTGCCTTTAAATTGCTCTGCAAAAACTGATCTGTTGCTTTATTTGCTGTTTCCGTAGAGACCACCGCTTTTTCCTCTACGCGCTGCCATGCCTCCTCCGTAAGAAAAACGATATCCTGCGCAACCCACGCATTAACTTTCGGCAGATTTTCCAGTTCCTCCGAAGATATCGTTTTCTTTACTTCCCGTGCCACATAATTTAAAACACTCAAATACCCACTATATTGTAAAAACACATCCTCTGACTGAACACATGCCAGAAACCCGAAATAGTTCGCTTCATCCTCTAAAATCACTCCCTTCAAGTGGGAAAATTCATGACAGATGGTCGCTGCATCATTCATAATATACATCGTTGTATTATAATTTGCTTCCAGTGTAAACGGGAAAAAGATACCGCATAAATACTGCTGGCTCATAAAATCCGAAGATGCTATTTTCTTTGGATTCGGGTAATAACCCGAAAGATATGGATAAGTCTCTCCTAACTTCTGCATTGCCGTTTTGCAGGCTGCATACATATCACCATCATAAACCACATTTCCCTCTGCATCCCGCTTCATCAACAAAGATAACTCATTGGAACGGCTTACCAATTCCCCATAGACTAAAAGCAATTCCTCTTTTCCGTAGATTCTGTTGTCGAAATATTCTTCTTCCACAGTAGGCGCATGATAAAGTACAAAACAATTTAACGTTTCCGTCATCACTACCCATGCAATCACCCATAACAGGAACTCAAAGTAACTTTTGCAGAATTTTCTTATTTTTCCTCTGCGAAAAAGTAAAAATGCAATTAAAAGAAGTACTGTAAGTAAAATAAGAAAAACGCCACAGTAAATCAGTATTTCCCCTACGGAAAAAGGAAATACCGACATTACTCTGGCAAGTGTATTCGTCCACAATGGAAATACATGCAGGCGATACCAGGAAACGAGCGGTTTTGCAAACCACGCCGCTATATTTATCAGGATAGAAACAACAAAAATCCCGATCAAAATCTTATGTCTGGTTTTTATTCTGTTCTTCTGTAAATTTTTCATCATTCCCCTGCTTTTTTACTGCGGATTTTTGATGCAGCAACTATCCGAAATCGTGTTCCTTAGTTCTGCCAGATCCCCTCCATCCGGTTTGCAGCCGATAACAAAGACATAGGTTGAAACGGAATTCGTCATAATATTGAATCTGGTCTGATAATCAATTCCGTCTACGGAGAACACTCCCTCAAAGGTCATATAGGTATAATCCCCCTTCGTTGCCATCGCGAAATTATCACCTGAATAATTATAAAGCCCCATCTGCCCCAAAATGCTCGAGCAACTCGCCATATCTGTAATGGTAGCCAATGCCTCCTTACTGATTCCCGAAATTCCAGTCACTGTATAAATAAACGCCCGGTCGTTCCGATACAGACTCTGTGTATCCGATTGCATCAAATCATTACTGTAATCAAATGTAAAATAAAGATTATCATTTAAAAATGTCATGCCGTCCACATCTACATAAGAAAGTGTAACATCTGTTCCATTAGCATGCATCGCGGTAAGATCGGTTTTAAAATCTTCATTTCCGGCAGCCACTGTCGTTTTTTCCTTAAACTTCATATTGTCCACCATATAATCGCCAATCGCTTTTACCGTTGCCGCATCCATGGATGCATTTCCGAAAATCAGATTCAACTGCTGCTTTCCGTTTAACAGCGCATAATATTCACCCTGCCAGGTATGTTGCTGGGGTGTTCCGTTTATAGTAGCCGTCTTATTGAGCGGCGTATCAAAGCTTACCGACAATGTACCGTTTTTCCGATTCGTAATCGTAGGCTCTGTCGTCAGACTGAAGGCATCATTGTTTCCTCCCCAGTTGAGCTGTGCATCACTTAACGTCACAGAATCCGTAATATTGCTGGTACCGTCATCATTGGTATAGATGCAGCCTTCCTCTCCTACTGCATAACCTGCAACATAAAGGAAGAATCCGGATGCGTCATAATACTGATACTCCGAGTCACCCGGCTCACAGATAATATAATTGTTCCAGTCATCCTCTGTCGCCACACCGCCCCGGAATCTGGTCGCATCAATCAAGGCAGACGGCACTGGCATTTCTACGCCCGCCCGGTCGAAATCCATCATAAGAAAAGAAACATCAACGCCTCCTATATTTTCCGTAAAAGTTTCTCCCACCTGATGAGCAGGAAGCACTTCCTCCGTCGCAGCCTCCTCGGTAGAAACCACACTCTCTGTCGCCTCCGCTTCACCGGACATTTTTCCTCCGCAGCCACTAAAAACTCCTGCCATCATTCCCGCAATCAGCATCACTGCCACAACTCTTTTTTTCATTCTATATCAATCCTCTCTTATTCTCTTTTCAAACAAAACTTTTCATATGTTCTTTATTATATTACTCTTACCCATTGCAAATCAAGTTCCCTTCCTCAAAAAACATATTTTTTCATAAATTTATCACATTTTTATTCCTGTTTTTTCCATATATTTCCGTTTCCTTCTAATTTTTTTTCCTTCTGTGCCGAAATAAATAATAATAGATATTATTCAGGAGGGAATTTTATGAGTCTAAATATCAATGCAGCCCACTCAACATCCTACTATCTGAAGAATTTTTATTCTTCCAACAAAAGTGCGGCAAAAACAGAAAGCTACCGTTCTAATTCCTCCAGCCACACACTGCTGCTCGCAGATTCAGAAGCTTTAAAAAAAGCTGCAAGCGCTCTGTCCGACATGGATTACGACTCAACAGAAGAATCAGACAGCGGCGACATCTACAATAGCATAACTGCTTTTGTTACTGCTTACAACAATTTTATGGACTCCTCCGGTTCCTCAGATTATAATTATATTAAAAATCAAAAAAACAAAATCAAAGATCTGGTCAATGAGCATTCAGATGAGTTTGAAAAAATAGGTATCACCATAAACACCAAGGGCAAGCTGGAAATTGATGATGACAAACTTGAAAAGACAAAATTAAGCAAACTGAAAAAGCTTTTTTCTTCCGAAGGTAATTTTTGTAATTCACTTGGAAAATATGCTACAAAAATCTTAAAATACGCAAAAAATCATGTTCCGCAAAAATCCGTTTCTTCCGAAAACACCCCTTCCGAGACGGATACGTTAGGTGTTTCTTCCATGGCGGATCTTACTAACTCACTGATTGGTTCAAATGTCGATCTTACCCTGTAGTTCACACAGCATATGTGGACGCATAACAGATATAAAAAATAGGATGTCGTTTTATCGACATCCTATTTTTTATACCTGTCTGTTTATTTCAGGGTGAACATTTTTACAATCTCACGTAACTCATCCACATATTCCATATTATTATTAACCAGATCATAATTTGCCGTGGTATTCGATACTACCTCAGAAACCTTCTCTGCCATATCATTTACGCCATTCGCAGCTTCATTAATGGTTGAATCAATTCCATCTACGGCAGTGGCTACCGTTTCAATCTGAGATGCCAGCTCTGTGACGGAACTTTCTACATTTCCCATACCCGTTTCAAACACACCGGCGTCTTCTCTATACTGCTCTCCAATCTCACGGAAAGTTTTATAATCACCCAATACGGTGTTTTCCAGGAAATCCGTAGATACATTCAGGCTATCTGTCATACTGTCTACCGCTGCTTTCACTTCTTTAATAATAGCATCAATATCTTCTACGGTCTGAGAAGTCTGATTTGCCAGATTTCCGATTTCAGTTGCCACAACTGCAAAACCTTTTCCTGCTTCTCCTGCTCTGGCAGCTTCAATACTCGCATTCAATGCAAGCAGACTGGTCTGGGAAGAAATAGCACGAATAGAATCCGTAAGTTCATTGATCTTATCCACTGCTTTGGATTCTTCAATCGCCTCACTTGTCTTTTGCTTTACTTCATTATACATTTCTTCCGTACGTCTGGTTGCCTGCTGCGTTGTCTCCTGCATATGATTTGCACGCTGCATTACTTCTTTGGAACTTTCTGCTCCGCTCTTGGAAAGTTCCGAAATCGCAGCTGCTTCTTCTTTCATCTTTTCGATCTGTTCATTGATACCGTCTGTCGTTGCGGAAGTCTCCTGCATGCTCGCAGCAAGCTCCTGCGTTGTTGCCGAGTTATCCGTACATACGGTATTGATTTCGTTGCTACTGGCTTTTAGCTGCTCTGTATTCTCCTCTAACTGTCCACAAGCCTCATCAATATTTCCAACAATTTCTCTTAAATTTTTACGCATCACATGCGTCGCACGGCTGATGGCACCAATTTCATCCTTCCGGCGATATAATCTTTCCATATTGGAATTCGGACGGAAATAAAACTCCGAGGTCTCCTCGATAATTCTGGTCATTTTTTCTAACGGTTTTGCAATCTTTAACGCCACCGCATATGCACTGAACATAGAAATGACAAGCAGAACCACTGCTGCAACCACCGCACGTACCGTCAATGCATTTACCGAAGCAAGTACCTCACTCTCCTCTGCTGTCATTGCTACAATAGAATGATTATCCATGACTGAATAAGCCGCATATTTCATATCGCCTTCATATTCATACTCTTCTACACCACTTAAAGGTACCTTTCCTTCTGCAAGCTGGCTTACCACCTCCTGAATTACTGAGCTTGAAGCCTGCGTTCCAATCTTATCCGCCTTCGGATGGTAAAGAATCGTTCCATCTTCCGCTGTAATATAAATATATGCAGAATTCACGCCTTCCACCTTTGCATTCTGAAGCGTCTCCTCATATAGTTCCTCTGTCTCCTCTGTATGAGACAACATGTTATTCAGCATAGATGCATAAGCTTCTGACACATTTAACATATTATTTTTTACTTGTTCCGACATAGATGAACGGTAACTTGGCAACGTCAGCAGCATGATAACTGCAGTGACCAGTACGACCGCAATCGAAACTGTATTGCTGATGGTGCCTTTTATTGATTGAAAAAAGCCAATTTTTTGTTTTTTTTCTGTTTTCGTTTCTTTTTGCTCCATAGGTAACCCCTCTTTTCTATATTTGATTACTTTCATATTATAGTATATATCTTCCAGTAAAATCAATATCTTCTTCTATATTTTTTGACATTTTACACAATTTTTTTCTCAAAAAAAGACCTCCGTGATTCTCCGGAAGTCTTTTCTTACTACCCCTCATTTTTTGTTCATGCATTTTCAAAGCGATGCAAGCACATTCACTGCATCCTTTTTAATAAGGACAGATGCATGTTCACCTAGATATGCCGCCCGCCATTCGTCCTCCTCGACAATTCCTGCATACTCAAACGCTGCTGCAAGAAAATGATCAATCTCCTGCACATTGCTGCTGCTTAAATCTACAATCAGATAGAAGTTATCCCTTTCTTTACAGAACATTGCCTTATCATATCTGTCAGCATCCAGTTTGCGAGTAAAAGCTATCGTCTCCGCAATCGTTTTAAACTGAAGCACCTCCAGCTTTCTTCCGCACTCCTCGCAAAATTCCTGATCTACATCTTCCTTATCCGAAAATGTCAGTGCAACGGCATTTCCCGGGAGGCACACCGCCTGTACAGTCTTCGCACCGTCTCCGATAAAATACCCCGTTTCTTCCTCTACCAGATCCAGAATCTCATTCAAAAAATACTGTGCCTTCTGCGTATTGGAAAAAATATCATTGATTCCAAGACCATACTGTCTCATTTCTTCTTCTGTAACTACACATTGAATATCGTTTCCATTAATCATCTTAAATTTCATAGCATCACACTTTCCGCATCCCTTCCCATAGATGCTGGTTAATATTCAAAATGCTGCAAGTTTTCCTGCTATTATTTTATCACAATTAACGGATTTTTTTAAGTATTTTTTGATACTTTTATATATTTTTCATATTTTTTATATTTCTTTGTCCATTTTTTTATTTTGTTTCTATAAATTGCAAAGCCTCCATCAGATTTGAGCAGATAACAATACTTTTTTCCTCCATTTCCTGCGTCGGCGGCATCAAATCCGGCACCATAATCGGACGCATACCTGCCGCATAAGCAGATCGAATCCCATTATAGGAGTCCTCAATGGCATAGGCTTTTTGGGGTTCCACCGAAAGTTCACGACATGCCATGAGATAAATATCCGGTTCCGGTTTACTTCTTTTTAACAAATCGCCTCCAATGATTACATCAAAATATTCCGTCAGTTCTGCCTTCTCTAATTCCTCAAGCACTACCGCCCGCCTGGTAGAAGATGCCAGCCCTATTTTGTAGTTTTTTTTGCGCAGCTCAGTTAAAATTTCCTGTATTCCTGGCTTTAATGGTATCTCCTTTTCGATTGCCTGATAAAAATAGCTCCGCATTTCCTCTTTATATTCTTCATAAGGAAAATCCGCCCCGTAATGATTCAAAAAAATCTGCCTGGAAATCTCATAGGTAGTTCCGAGGCATTCCCTGCATACTTCATCTGTCCCGACAATCCCGTGTTTTTTCCCGGTATGCGCCCAGCCCTCCAATACCAGTCTTTCTGTATCAAAGATTACTCCATCCATGTCAAATACTACGGCTTCCATGTCGTCCTCCTGTCCTATCCCCTGTCATTTTTCTTCTGATCTTTTTTATCCTTTTCATTAATTTTCCACATTTTATATTTCATAATGCAAAGAATTAAAATATCACCTGCCACCACCAGCCAAAAAACTGCCGCATTGCTGTAGATATTCCCCACATCACAGACCGCCGTATAAAATGTCATACACATCAATAATACTTTTAGTCCCAATGCCAGATATACCGCATAATGTTCATTCTTCTCTGTTGCCGGAATCAGTATATTCCAAAGCTTTGGATAATGCTGCATTACCGTAAACAGCAGATAAATGCATGCCACAAAAAAACAGGTAAGCACTGTGTCAAAAATTCCAGCCCCTGCCACTGTCATATAATAAAGCTCCAATCCGATGCTTCCACAAGCCCCGGCAAGTCCCAAAAACTCGAGTATCAGTCCTATTATTTTTTCTCTCTGTCCCATGTCTCTTTTCCTCATTTCCAAGTCACACTGCCAATAGTATATCATACCCCTCCGCACTCCGACAAGAACCAGTAATAATTGCATTTCCCACAACAATATGCTACATTAATTGCAGCGGATTTCCTGTATTTCCGCAATCTGGATAAAAGGAGTTCATAAAAATGGAAGAAAATACAAAGACAGAAACAATGGACGATTACAAGGATGCGCTTGAAGCTTCCTTCCGCAAGATACAGGAAGGTGACATTCTGACCGGAACCGTTATTTCCGTTTCAGAGGAAGAAGCAACACTGGATTTGAAATACTATGCACCTGGTATCATAAAGGCTGAGGAATTTTCCAACGATCCTGATTTTTCCATTCTGGAAAACGTCCATGTAGGCGATACTTTAGAAGCCACAGTCATCAATCGTGATGATGGCGAGGGAAATATCTTGCTTTCCATGCGTGAAGCAAATGATTTTCTTGCCTGGGACAAGTTTAAAGAATATCTGGAACATGAAACCACTCTCAAAGTAAAGGTAAAAGAAAGCGTACCAAGCGGTGTTGTCGCTTACCTTGAGGGTATCCGGGCATTTATTCCTGCTTCACAGCTCTCTTTAAATTATGTGGAAGATACTTCTGCCTATATCGGAAAGGAACTGGATGTCCGCGTAATCACCGCAGACCCGGCAAAGGAAAAACTCGTTCTCTCCGCAAAAGTCGTGGCAAAAGAAAAAGAAATCGAGGAACGCAATCATAAAATTTCCATGCTGGTTCCTGGCAGCATTCTGGATGGCACCGTGGAATCTTTAATGCCTTATGGTGCCTTTGTAAACCTTGGTGACGGATTAAGCGGTCTTTTACATGTTTCCCAGATTTGTTCCAGACGAATCGGAAAACCTTCTGAGGTCTTAAAAGAAGGTCAGAAAGTCAAAGTCAAAATTTTAAACACTAACGACGGCAAAATCAGTCTGAGCATGCGTGCCCTTGAGGAGGAGATGGTGGACACTTCCACCGAAGAAACGGAATCTCTTGAAAAATATACTTCTACAGAATCCGCTTCCACAAACCTTGGTGACCTGCTTTCCAAATTTAAATTGAATTAATGATAACCA
Source organism: uncultured Lachnospiraceae bacterium (assembly GCA_945868305.1). Taxonomy (GTDB): domain Bacteria; phylum Bacillota; class Clostridia; order Lachnospirales; family Lachnospiraceae; genus Roseburia_D. The sequence continues at coordinate 13,325 of CAMBKU010000055.1, forward strand.
TGAAAAAGGAGAAGCCCTCTCATTTATCTAAAGGCTTCTCCCTTTTACCTACTATTTTAATTTATTTTTTATTCTCTGCAATGCATTATCTATGGATTTAGGCGCTTTCCCCATCACTTCTGCAATCTGTGTATAGTTCATTCCCTGCATATAGTAGGCAAGAACCTCTTTTTCCATATCACTTAATTCTGTCTCAATCCTCTTTTTAATCTGCTCTACATTTTCCCTATCAATCATCATCTGTTCCGGATTGGATTCCGAGAGCGATTCCAGAAGCTCTGGAAAATTTTCGCCCAATCCTTCTCTGCCCGGCTCAGAAAGAGAAATATATGAGTTTAGCGGTGCATGCTTCTTCCGGTTGGATGCCTCCACCGCCGTGTACATCTGTCTGGAAATACAAATTTCCGCAAAATGATAAAATGAACTATCCCGATCCGCCTTATAATCCCTGATTGCCTTAAAAAGCCCAATCATCCCTTCCTGTATCAGATCATCGGTATCTCCGCCAATCAGGAACATAACCTTTGCCTTTTTCTTTACCAGGCCTTTATACTTATCCATGAGATAATCCATGATTTCCTTTTGTCCCTTATCCCGCAAAAGTAATATCAATTCCTCATCGGAATACGTTTCGTAAACTCCATTGTTCCCCAATTTTTCCTGCATCGTCCCCTCCATGGCACTGCTGCCTTTTCCTAACTCATACGCTGCCTTGCAATTTCAAAGCCAAGAACGCCACAGGCAACCGATGCATTTAAAGAATCAATATCGCCCCGCATCGGAATGGAAGCAACAAAATCACAGTTTTCCTTCACAAGCTTTCCTACGCCTTCGCCTTCGTTTCCGATTACAAGTCCTATCGGTCCCTTCAAATCCAAATCATACATATTCGTCCCACCCATATCTGCGCAGACAAACCAGACGCCCTTTTCTTTCAACTCCTTGATGGTCTGGGTAAGATTTGTCACCTTAGCCACCGGTGTATAGTTAATGGCACCCGCAGATGCCTTTGCCACTGTAGCCGTAAGCCCCACCGCACGTCTTTTGGGAATAATCACCCCGTGAGCCCCTGCAAGATTTGCTGTTCGAATAATTGCTCCGAGATTATGGGGATCTTCAATATTATCAAGCAGAATCAAAAACGGAGGTTCTCCCTTTTCTTCTGCACGTTTCAAAATATCTTCCACTTCTGCATAACCGTAAGCTGCCGCATAGGCAATCACTCCCTGATGCTTTCTGGTTTCTGAAATCTGATCCAGGCGCTCCTTTGTTACAAAATTCACAATCGTATCATGTTTCTTTGCTTCCCGCAGAATTGACTGTACCGGTCCATCTTTACAGCCCTCCAGCACAAAAAGCTTGTCTATGGTCCTGCCGGAACGAAATGCTTCCAAAACCGCATTTCTTCCTTCTACCTTTAATTCTTCGATTTCCATCTTATTCTCCCTGTTCTTTGTCTATCGTCTTTCCTGTCTTTGCGTCATAATGATCCAATCCGCATTTTACTAATTCTACCAGCCGTTCAAATTCATCTTTCAGATACAGATACCCCATGAGTGCTTCAAAACCTGTCGCTCTGCGATAATCTGCCATGGTAGCATTTTTTGCCATCGTCGGAGATTTTGCATTGCGCCCCCTGCGGAACACATCTTTCTCCTCCTCGGTCAGCTGCGGTTCAATCGCATGCATCATTTCCGACTGCGCATGCGCCTTTACCAGCTGACTTGTTGCCTGATGAAGCCTGCCTGCCCCCATATTTCCCCGGTCTACTACCACAGAACGAATGACAAGATCATATATTCCGTCTCCGATATATGCTAACGTCAATGGGGAATAGGTCTTTAAATCTTTCTTTGGAATGTCAAACTGCTCCCTGATATATGTGTTTATGCCCTTTTCCATTTTACACCTTCTCTGGTATCTTCCAAAACAATTCCTTTTTCTAACAGTAAATCACGAATTTCATCTGCTCTGGCAAAATTCTTTTCCTTCCTTGCCGCCTGACGCTCTGCGATAAGATTTTCGATCTCTGCATCCAAAATTTCTTCTTTCCGCGCAACCGTAATCCCCAGCACATCGCACAAAGTACTTAATCTGTCATACAGTGCTTCCAGATACTCTTTACTGTTTTCAGAGGAAGCATTGGAATTTGCGTATTTTACCAGTTCAAAAACTGCAGAGACTGCATCCGCCGTATTGGCATCATCTTCCATTGCCGCCTCAAACTTTCTCACAAAGTCCTCTGTTGCATCAAAAAATGCTTTTTCCTCCTCTGTCATATGTTCAGATTTTGCAACACTACCTAAATGTTTTAAATTGTCTGCCGCGGTAAGAATGCGCTCCAGACTATTTTTTGCTGCATCCATCAGCTCTGCGCTGAAATTAAGCGGTGTCCGGTAATGTGCACTCAGCATAAAGAAGCGGAGCACCTGCAGGTCATATTTTTCTCCAATCTCACGCACCGTAAAAAAGTTACCCAGTGATTTTGACATTTTCTGGTTATTGATATTAAGAAATCCGTTGTGCATCCAATAATGGGCAAATGGCACTCCGTTTGCTGCCTCTGATTGCGCAATCTCATTTTCATGATGCGGAAATACCAAATCTTCTCCGCCCGCATGAATATCAATGGTATCACCCAGATATTTTTTTGCCATAACAGAGCACTCGATATGCCAGCCCGGACGACCTTCACACCACGGAGATTCCCAATATGGCTCCCCTTCTTTTTTAGGTTTCCACAAAACGAAATCAAGCGGATCTTCCTTCAAATCTCCGGTCACCTTGATATCTCTGTGTCCCGCCTCTAAATCATCAATATTTTTATGGGACAGCTTTCCGTACTCTGCAAATTTCCGGGTCCGGTAATAAACGGTACCGTCTGCTGCTGCATATGCATAGCCTTCGTCAATGAGTCTTTGTATCATCTCTATCATGCCGCCTATTTCTTCCGTGGCAAGCGGATGTGTAGTAGCAGGTTTGATATTCATATCTGCCATATCCTTTTTGCATTCTGCGATAAACCGTCTGGATACTTCTTCTGCCGTCGTTCCTTCTTCAATTGCTTCTTTGATAATCTTATCATCCACATCCGTAAAATTGGAAACGTAATTTACTTCATATCCTTTGTACTCCAAATAACGCCGAAAGGTATCAAAGATGATCATCGGTCTTGCATTTCCGATATGAATGTAATTATATACCGTCGGACCGCAGACATACATCCGCACCTTTCCTTCCTCGATTGGCTGAAATTCTTCTTTTTTTCGTGTCAATGTATTAAATATTTTCATGGGTTCCTCCAAAATTTATTTTCTTATTCTCTGTTTTCCTGCTGCTCTTTTTCTCTCTGACGTTTCTGACATTTTTCGTGAGCCTCACGCAACGTTTTCAGTTCCTTTTCCAGATCAATGATTTCATTGCAGAGTGCCGAATTTTCTTTCTGAAGCAGATCGATATCTTCTTTTACCGGATCCGGCAGATGAATCTGATCCATATCATTCCTTGGAACTTTTACATTGTCCCTCTTTACGATTCTTCCCGGCACACCTACTACGGTACAGTTTGGCGGAACTTCCTCGATGACGACACTTCCTGCACCAATTTTGGAATTTTCGCCCACCGTAAACGAACCAATAATTTTCGCCCCGGCACTCACCATAACATTGTCCTCAAGCGTCGGATGACGCTTTCCTGTCTCTTTTCCTGTTCCTCCCAGTGTCACCCCCTGGTAAAGCGTCACATTATCTCCCACGATTGCCGTCTCTCCAATAATGACACCAGAACCGTGATCAATAAAAAAACCTTTCCCAATGGTCGCACCAGGATGAATCTCGATTCCGGTCTTTCTTGCTGCCCGCTGGGAAATCCAACGTGCCCAGAAATAATGTCCCTTTAAATATAATTTATGCGCCCTGCGGTAACTCAACATTACCCAGAAAGTCGGATAAAGTAACACCTCCGCTGATGTTTTTATTGCCGGATCCCGCTCCTTAATCACTTGAATTTCTTCTTTTATGTACTGAAAAAATCCCATTTCAAACGCTTCCTTTC
>CAMBKU010000056.1 GCA_945868305.1 uncultured Lachnospiraceae bacterium
TGCGGAGCTGTTCCCGGGAAGTTTTTCTGCGGATGATTTGAAAAAAATATAAAAGAAAGCAGAAATTCCCACGAATTTCTGGTTGCGAAAATACAAATATTAAAGTATAATAATAGCAACAAAAGACAATGCCTGGGATGTGCGATACCCCTGCTTTTTTGAACCTACATTTACTTTTATGGGACTCTTATATTACTGGCAGGATGTCAGGCCGCCTCGTATCAGCGGAAGGCAGAATGTTAGCTGCGGACACCCACCTAGCGTGCGCTAGGAGTCAAAATTGCAGGAAACGGCATTTTGGGTTTATGATATATCACAAAAGAAGAAAGATTCAGGCACAAATGGTAAAGCCATAGAATACGGGAAGATATTTACAGACAGGACGAAGAATGGCATAAAATACCAAAGAAGTCATATATATATAAAAGAGGTTGTACAAAAGATAACTTACACAAGATAAAAGAAGCTGCTTGTCTTAAGGCAGCTTCTTTTCATGTAATGTTAGTGTGAGGAGTTTTATGGGGAAAACTAGGAAAATAGTGGGGCCGGGCAGACTGGATATAAAAAGATTAAAGTTGTGCGTGCTCTTGGCAGGATGCGCCATTTTGATGTTTCTTGTCTGTAAAAGTGAATATAAGAAGCATGACTTAAAGGAATGGAATGACTCTTATCTGAGTGTGGAGGAAGCAGCGCAAATGCTATCCTTTACGGCATATGATGCAGACGGATGGGAAAAATTTTTAGACTGCAGTGAGAATCGGGAACTGAAGTATATAGATGTAAAAAAAATACTGGAACACTTAGGTGTATCCGACTATATTACATATCATAAAAAAGGTGATGCAAAAGTGATTGGCAGGGAGGAGTGGAATCAGATATACGAACAACTGCTTGAACTTTTGGATACTGAGGGAAGTGTGAGTCAGGCTCCCTGCTTGATTTTTGGAAAAAATAAGGAAGAACATTCAGTACAGACACAGGATGGGACTTATGTCTGTCATTTGTCGGAAAATTTCTTGCAGGAAGAAAAGGCATATCTTTGTTATATTTTCCAGAATACAATCATTGGAATACGGTCAGAGAAGGATGTGGAGGCAGTTCTCCCCAATGTATATTTAAAGGAAAATGACGGAAACAGGGTGACGGTGCTTTTTTCTGGGCAGACTTACGAATTTTCGTTACAGGAAGAAACAGAAGAACTACCGGGCATGGTTTGTGACCTTCACTGGAAGAATGGGAAAATTATTGAAATCGATAAAAAGCAGGAAATGATAAGTGGTAATCTCCTTACCGTAGATGAGGAAAAAATTGAAATTGATGGTTATGGACAGTTAAAAAGGGCAAAAATATTGCCTGTATACAAAACTTATGGTACCGTGGAAGAAAAATCAATCTCAGACATTGTTATCGGTAATATGGATGTTACTTATGTTGTAGCAGGAGATGAAGTATGCGCAATTTTGTTGAATCAGCCTGCAAATCTTATGAATATCCGCGTACTTCTGCTAAATGACGACGGAAGCGTATATCGGGAAGGAACTTATATTACTTGTGACGGGGACTTTAATGTTGTTTATGGGGAGAATACAACCACACAGAGTGCAGGAACTGTGTTTGATGTATCTTCTGTGCTTGCAGCGGCAGGAGAAGGTTATGTTCGTGTGGATTCCGAAAGTGACGCAGATCTTTTCTTGACAGATGCATCTGGAAAACGAATTTCTTACGGTTATGACGGTTGTTTTGAGGTACGTCGGTATGATGAGGGATTTGTGGTCATAAATGATGTTCCGATTGAAAATTATCTCTATCAGGTAGTCACCAGTGAAATGCCTGCAAGCTATCAGTTGGAAGCTTTAAAGGCGCAGGCGGTTTGCGCCAGAAGTTATGCTTACCGTCAGCTTTTGCAGAGTGAATATGCGAGATTTGGTGCACATGTGGATGACAGCACGAACTATCAGGTCTATAATAAACAGGAACACACTCAGATTGCAAAAACGGTAGTGGATGATACCTGCGGTGAGGTAATGGAATGTAATGGTGAAATCATAGAGGCATTTTACTTTTCCACCTCCTGTGGTATGACAGAGAATGATTGTGTCTGGAACAATGATATACCGGATGATTATCCGTTCCTTAAAGTGACACGGGTGTCGCTGGATAACACAGAATTGAATCTTGCAGATGAAACAGCATTTTATAATTATATTACGAGTACGGATGAGTCATGTTTTGATGCGTCGAGTCACTATTTTCGATGGAATACTTCCGCAAAAATTACAGAGGAACGAATGGAACAGGTGAGAGGAGTTTTGACCGTAAGGAAAGAAGTGAAACCTGAGAATATACTGATTTATGACAGTAATGGGAATTTGAAGGATTCGGTGGGAGATATGGGAAAGCTTCGGTCCATGCAGATTAAGACCAGAGGAACCGGAGGTGCGGTACTTGATTTGACGCTTTTCTATGAAAAAGGGCATGTGGAGGTTTTATCTGAGTATAACATCAGAAAAGTTTTGGGCTGTCTGGTAGACAATATAAATCTCTGTGATGGTACAAAACAGGATACAGTGACGATTTTACCGAGTGCTTATTTTACGTTTGTATATGACGAAACAAACAATATTTATACGATTTATGGAGGCGGATACGGTCATGGAGTCGGTATGAGCCAGAATGGAGCGGAAGGAATGGCACAACAGGGATATAATTATAAAGATATCCTGAGCTTCTTTTTCCAGAATATTACGATTCAGTTGAAAGGATAAACATATGATTTGGAACATCATAAAGAATGTACAATTTTTTTTAAAAAAGATAAAGGATGATCATATCAATGCTTTTGCTGCACAGACGGCGTTTTTTATTATTTTATCCTTTATTCCGTTTATGATGGTATTCAGTTCTATGCTGCAATATACACCAATTACGGAAGGCGTGCTTTTGGAGGGAATTACAAGAACCATGCCGGAATATATTTCTCCTCTTGTCCTTACTGTGGTGGATGAGGTTTACAGCAACTCCGTCGGGCTTATATCTGTGACGGCGGTGGTCGCTATCTGGTCGGCAGCAAAGGGAATCCAATACCTTTCGGATGGACTTAATGTGGTCAACGGAGTGGAGGAAACAAGAAACTGGCTGGTGTTGCGTTTTCGGGCAGTGTGCTATACGTTCGTGTTTCTTGTTATTATTTTGGTACTGCTTTTAATCTTGGTATTTGGTAGTTCGGTAAAAAGAATGCTGGTACAGTATGTGCCAGTGGTGGAGGAATTGGCAAATCGATTCTATCCATTTCGTTTTCTGATTATCATTTTTTTACTGATTATGATGTTTTCGCTGATCTATAAGGCGTTGCCGAATAATAAGCCTTCCTTTTTCTGGCAGTTACCGGGAGCGGTGCTTAGTGCGGTAGCATGGTATGTATTTTCCTTGGGGCTGTCTATTTATGTGAAATATTTCAATGGTTTTTCCATGTATGGCAGTTTGACGACCATTGTTTTGTTGATGCTTTGGCTTTATATCTGTATTTACATTTTTTTGCTGTGCGGTGAAATCAATAATCTGTATGGTAGATACTTCTCGGATTGGTTGAGAAGGAAAAAGGCACGAAAAGAGAAAAAGGCTTGAAGTTTCTTTTTTCATGTGCTACACTAACTATCGTATGAAAAAGGCTTGGAAGGAGACTAAGTAGTCCATTATACATTCGACAGAGAGAGAGTACCACTGGCTGGAAGTATTCTTGGAATCAGGTAATGAATGAATTTCACTCTGGAGCCGCATCGCTGAAGTGATTAGTAGGCGTTGCCGTGTCGTGCGCGTTAAGCATAAGTTAAGAGCCTGGAAAATTCAGGAAACAGGGTGGTAACGCGGAGTATCTTCGTCCCTAGCGGGGTGAAGCGTACTCCGCTTTTTGTAGATATAATAAAAAGGAGAATTATTATGAAAGACAAACTTCAGAAAATCAAAGAAGAAGCAATGCGTCAGATTGAAGGGTCTGATGAACTGGGCAAATTAAACGATGTGCGCGTCGCTTTCCTTGGAAAAAAGGGAGAATTGACCGCAGTATTAAAGAGTATGAAGGATGTAAAACCGGAGGAACGTCCGGCAGTTGGACAGTTGGTTAATGAGACCAGAGAGAGCATTGAGAAAAAACTGGAAGAAACCAGAAAAAAACTGGAAGAAAAGGAATTGGAAACCAGATTGAAACGTGAAGTGATTGATGTTACCCTTCCTTCCAAAAAGAATCTGGTGGGACATAGACATCCCAATACAATTGCGTTGGAAGAAGTAGAAAGAATCTTTACCGGAATGGGCTACGAAGTGGTGGAAGGTCCGGAAGTAGAGTATGATTATTACAATTTTGAAGCGTTAAATATTCCGGCCAACCACCCGGCGAAGGATGAGCAGGATACCTTCTATATTAATGATAAGATTCTGCTTCGTACACAGACTTCTCCAGTGCAGGTACGTGTGATGGAGAAAAAGAAGCTTCCTATCCGCATGATTGCACCGGGCAGAGTGTTCCGTGCTGATGAAGTGGATGCAACCCATTCCCCTTCTTTCCATCAGATTGAGGGGATGGTTATTGATAAACATATTACTTTTGCGGATTTAAAGGGAACGCTGCAGGAGTTTGCAAGACAGCTGTTTGGAGCAGATACCAAAGTAAAATTCCGTCCGCATCACTTTCCGTTTACCGAGCCGAGTGCAGAGATGGATGTGACCTGCTTTAAATGTGGCGGAAAAGGATGCCGTTTCTGTAAGGGAGAGGGATGGATTGAAATCTTAGGTTGTGGAATGGTTCATCCGAAAGTGCTTCGCATGAGCGGTATTGATCCGGAAGAATATTCTGGATTTGCGTTCGGTGTTGGCTTAGAGCGTATTACCTTATTAAAATATGAGATTGACGATATGCGTCTGCTTTATGAGAATGATGAACGCTTTTTGAAGCAGTTCTAGAGAGCGACGATAAGGGCAGACTCGCTTTCGATACGAAGCCAGATGCAGATTCAGAGTTTGCCTTAGTAGGAAATAAAAAATAAGGAGAAAATTAAAATGAATACTTCATTAAAATGGATCAAGGATTTAGTGCCAGGGCTTGATTGCAGCGCACAGGAATATATGGATGCCATGACGTTATCCGGTTCAAAGGTGGAAGGTTATACCAAAATGGATGCTAATCTGGAAAAAATTGTGGTAGGTCAGATAAAAAAGATTGAACGACATCCGGATGCAGATAAATTAATTATCTGTCAGGTAGATATCGGAACAAAAGAACCGATTCAAATCGTAACCGGAGCTCAGAACGTGAGAGAGGGCGACAAGGTTCCGGTGGTTTTAGACGGCGGACGTGTGGCTGGTGGCCACGATGGCAGCGTCACGGAAGGCGGCATTAAGATAAAAAAAGGAAAATTACGTGGTGTGGTGTCAAACGGCATGATGTGTTCTATTGAGGAACTTGGCTCTAACCGTGATATGTATCCGAAAGCGCCGTTAGAGGGCATTTACATTCTGGATGAGTCTGTAGAAGTTGGTTCGGATGCCGTAAAGGAACTGGGGTTAGATGATGTTGTTGTGGAATATGAGATTACTTCTAACCGCGTAGACTGCTTTTCCATTCTTGGAATTGCAAGAGAGGCAGCGGCAACTTTTGGTAAGGAATTTGTGCCTCCAGTTGTAACAAAGACTGGAAACGGAGAGGATGTAAACGATTATATCAAAGTTACGGTAAAGGACACGGATCTTTGTTCCCGTTACACGGCAAGAGTGGTAAAAAATATAAAAATTGAGCCGTCACCGGAGTGGATGCAGAGACGCCTTGCGGCACAGGGCATCCGCCCAATCAACAATATTGTAGATATCACAAACTATGTTATGGAAGAATTTGGACAGCCAATGCACGCATATGATTTGGATAAAATAGAAGGCGGTGAAATTATTGTTCGTCGTGCCGGGGAAGGGGAAAAGTTTGTGACATTAGACGGACAGGAGCGTACTCTGGATGATTCTGTGCTTATGATTTGTGATGGCAAAAAGGCAGTCGGTATGGCAGGTATCATGGGGGGTGAAAACTCCATGATTACGGATGATGTAAAGACTATGCTTTTTGAAGCAGCCTGCTTTGACGGAACCAATATCCGGCTTTCGGGTAAGAAGATGGGGATGCGTACCGATGCTTCTGCAAAATTTGAGAAAGGTCTGGACCCGAATCTTGCAATGGAGGCAATGGATCGTGCCTGCCAGTTAATTGAGGAATTGGGAGCTGGAGAAGTGGTAGGTGGAGCCGTAGATGTTTATCCGGTGAAAAAAGAAGGCAGAAGAATTCCTTTTGAACCGGAGAAATACAACCGTTTGCTTGGAACAGAGATTGCACCGGAAACGATGATTTCCTATTTTAAGAAAATTGAACTTGGCTATGATGAACAGACGAATGAAGTTTTGGTTCCTTCTTGGAGACAGGATCTTGAGTGCGATGCGGATTTGGCAGAGGAAGTAGCAAGATTTTTTGGTTATGCCAATATCCCGATGACATTGCCGAGTGGCGAAGCGACTACAGGAAAGCTGTCCTTTAAGCTTCGTATTGAGGGAATGGCAAGAGAAATTGCAGAGTTCTGTGGATTTTCACAGGGGATGACATATTCCTTTGAGAGCCCGAAGGTGTTTGATAAACTTTTGCTGCCGGAAGACTCCAAACTGCGGGAAACGGTTACTATCGCAAATCCATTGGGAGAGGATTTTAGTGTAATGCGCACGACTTCTATAAATGGTATGCTGACATCTTTATCTACAAACTATAACCGCAGAAATAAGAACGTACGTTTGTATGAGCTTGGAAATGTTTATCTTCCAAAACAGATTCCGGTAACAGAACTTCCGGAAGAACGGATGCAGTTCACCCTGGGTATGTATGGAGAGGGAGATTTCTATACGATGAAGGGTGTGGTAGAAGAATTTTTGTATAAGGTTGGTATGCGCTTGAAGCCTGAATACGATCCGAATGCGGGAAGACCGTATCTGCATCCGGGACGTCAGGCAAACGTGATTTATGACGGAACAATCATCGGTTATCTGGGAGAGGTACATCCAACTGTTGCTGCCAATTACAATATCAAAGACCGGGTTTATATTGCAGTTATAGATATGCCGGAAATAGTGAGCCGTGCGACCTTCGACCGGAAATATGAGGGAATCGCAAAATTCCCGGCAGCTACCCGAGATATCAGTATGACTGTACCGAAGGAAATTCTTGCTGGTGATATAGAAAAAGTATTTGAAGAAAAGGGCGGAAAGAATTTAGAAAGTTATCAGCTCTTTGATATATATGAGGGCGCTCAGATTAAAGGTGGTTATAAGTCAGTTGCGTATTCTTTGACTTTCCGTGCGAAAGACCGGAATCTGGAGGAAGCCGATATTGCCGGGGCTATGAACAAAATTTTGAAGGCTCTCGAGAATATGGGAATCGAACTTAGAAAATAAAAAGAAAGTGTAAGAAATCATGGATGTAAAGGACTTTTATTACGATCTTCCAAAGGAACTGATTGCACAGGATCCTTTGGAGGACCGTTCCGGTTCCCGGCTACTTGTACTTGGAAAAAAAGAGGACGAGCTGAAACACCGTATTTTTAAAGATATAAAAGAATATTTAAAACCGGGGGATTGTCTGGTATTAAATAATACCAAAGTTATTCCGGCACGTTTATATGGTGTGAAAGAGGGAACAGAGGCAAAGATTGAGATTCTTTTGCTCAAGAGAAAAGAAAATGACATCTGGGAAACGTTGGTGAAGCCGGGAAAAAAAGCGAAACCTGGGACAAAAATTATATTCGGCGAGGGGCTTTTGACAGGAGAGGTTATCGATGTAGTGGAGGAAGGAAATCGGTTGATTCAGTTCCATTACGAGGGTATTTTTGAAGAAATCCTGGACCGCTTAGGGCAGATGCCTTTACCGCCGTATATCACTCATCAGTTAAAAGACAGGAACCGTTATCAGACTGTTTATGCAAAATATGACGGCTCTGCTGCTGCACCGACAGCGGGACTTCATTTTACAAAGGAATTGCTTGCTGAAATTAAAGAAATGGGTGTGGAAATCGCAGAAGTGACTCTGCATGTAGGACTTGGAACGTTTCGACCAGTAAAGGAATCCGATGTGCTAAAGCATCATATGCATTCTGAGTTTTACAGGATTGAACAGTCGGAGGCAGAAAAAATCAATAAGGCAAAAAGAGAAGGCCATCGTGTTATTTCGGTTGGAACGACCAGTACCAGAACCTTGGAATCTGCTGCGGATGAAAATGGTTTCTTGACGGAAAAAAGTGGCTGGACAGAGATTTTTATTTATCCGGGCTATCGGTTTAAAGTCATTGATGGCCTGATTACCAATTTCCATTTGCCGGAATCTACGCTGGTCATGCTGGTTGCGGCTTTAACTGGCAGGGAACATATTTTACATGCCTATGAAACAGCTGTGCAAGAAAAATATCGTTTTTTCAGTTTCGGAGATGCGATGTTTCTGGAGGTTAACCGTTTATTGTATAATCCGGATGCAACCTATAATGAGAAGTATTATTCGCAGACAGGAGAATTAAAAATTCCTTATGAAGAATATGAAACCATTTTGGAACAGTATGAAAAGGAAATACGAAATGCTGTGATAGCAGGAAGCGGAATCCGGGATGTGTGGAACAAATATCATACAGAGAGATGGAACTACGAAATGTGTGCGGAATGGTGTAAGGAAAATTCAGCGAATCATAGGTTTTAAATCATAGAAAATTTTAGCGATCTTGAAAAAAGAGTTCACACAGAACGAAGTGTGAACTCTTTTTTGTTATGGAATTTTTATAATGACAATTTTTCTAAATCTTCATAAAAACCTGGGTAGGAGATATTTACACATTCTCCGTCCATAATTTCGGTTTCTCCTTCACAGGCAAGCGCAGCAACGGCGAAGGACATGGCAATACGGTGATCCAGGTGAGAATGAATCGTGGCAGGATGCAATGTTTTTCCGCCGCAGATAATCATTCCGTCCTCGGTTGGTGTGATATCGGCACCCATTGCCTTTAAATTCTCTGTTACAGTATCAATCCGGTTGGATTCCTTTACTTTTAGTTCGGCAGCATCCCGGATGGTGGTTGTTCCTTCTGCAAAAGCAGCCATAACAGCAATAACCGGAAGCTCATCGATTAATGTTGGAATAATATCTCCTTCAATCGTTGTGCCGTGTAAGAAGGAAGTCTTTACAAGAAGGTCGCAGACTGGTTCGCCCGATACAGTATGAACATTTAATTTTTCAATATTCGCACCCATTGCGTAGGCAACCTTTAAAATGCCGTCTCTGGTGGGGTTGATTCCTACATTCTTTATTAAAATTTCAGAATTGGGTACAATCAGTCCGGCAGCAATAAAATATGCAGCAGAAGAAATATCTCCCGGAACAGCAATTTTTTGACCAAGTAATTCAGGGTCTGGCAGAATAGATGCAGTTGTTTTGGATGTAGTAATGTTTGCCCCAAACGCTGAGAGCATTAATTCTGTATGGTTCCTGGATAATACAGGTTCCGTGACAGAGGTTTTTCCATCTGCATATAAACCTGCTAACAGTACACAGGATTTTACCTGGGCAGAAGCAACCGGAGAACTATACTGGATGCCCTTTAATGGGTGACCGTTAATCAGAAGCGGTGCACAATCGTTTCCGTTTATGCTCGTAATATCTGCGCCCATAAGAGAAAGCGGTGTCATAATCCGCCTCATAGGGCGGGACTGAATGGAGGCGTCTCCGTTTAAGGTGGAAGAAAAGCTTTGACCGGCAAGAATACCGGAAATTAGTCGGGTTGTGGTTCCGCTGTTTCCTACGTCCAGAGTTCCTGACGGAGCGCTTAATCCGTGAAGTCCCTTGCCGTGAATGACAACAGAATCCTTGTCTCTTTCTATTTCAATTCCCATTTTCCTGAAACAGGAAATGGTGGAAAGGCAGTCTGCTCCCTCTAAAAAGTTGGTTACTTCTGTGATACCGGAGGCAATCGAACCGAACATAATCGAACGGTGGGAGATGGATTTATCCCCTGGTATGGTAACTTCCCCGTGAAGGGATTTTTTTGAGTTGATCTGCATAAATACGTATCCTTTCTGTAAGTCTGACAATTTTTTGCCTAACGTTCATAAACAGTATAATGATATTTTTTTAATAAAGCAATGGCTGTATCAAGAGCGGTCTGATCATACATTTCAATATGGAGGACTCCGTGTTCAAATTCCCTGTTATGAATGATGCCGATATTCTTGATGCTTAAATGATTGCTTGCTAAAATCGTGGCGATTGTGGCAATGCCGCCAGCCTCGTCAATCAGGTCGCAATAAAATTCATATACCTTTTTGATAGGACCGGACTTTGCAATAGTGATAGAATCCCGGTAATTTTTTGCAGATGAAAAAAAATCATAGATTTCATCGGATTTCTTTTCTTCAATCAATGTTTTGGCATTCTTTAAAGCAGCAATGTAATCATCAATCAGTTTTACAATATGCGTCCGGTTTGAGAGACAGATGTGCTGCCACATGACCGGGGAGGAAGAAGCAATGCGGGTAATATCCTTAAAGCCACCGGCTGCGATGGTCTTCATGGTTTCCTCAGCGTTATCAATAGAGGAAATGAGATTGACCAAAGTTGCTGCGATTATGTGAGGCAGATGACTGATGGATGCCGTGGCGTGGTCATGTTCCTCGTAGTCGAGAATCATCGTCTGGGCACCGAGGGAGGCGATATATTGCTGAAATGCATTTAAAGCCTTCGGGGTAGTCTTTGCGGTTGGTGTTATAATGTAGTAAGCATTTTCCAGCAAATATGCGGTAGCGCTTTCATAACCGGTTTTTTCGGAACCGGTCATGGGGTGGCCGCCAATAAAGATTTCTTCTATGCCCAGAGAGACAACTGCTCTGTGAATATCGCCTTTGACGCTTCCTACATCAGTAAGGATGCAGCCTTTTTTTATGATATTTTTTAATTGTTCTAAATAAATAAGATTTTGCTTTACCGGGCAGCATAAGAAAATCAGGTCACAGTCCGAAAAAGCAGATAATTCCAGTAAAGTGGAATTGGAAATTGTGCGGTCTTTGTATGCCTCAGTGACGGTAGAAAGATGGCCTGCCGTGGCAATTATTTCGGTGTCGGGATAGATGCGGCGTATCGTTTTTGCGATAGAACCGCCAATAAGTCCCAGACCGATAAAACCTACTTTGGAAAACTCCATTATATTCTCCTCCCGGAAAGTTCAGCGTAAGGTTTGATATGTTCCATTACGGAGTCAAATTGTTCAAAGGTCAGAGACTGCGGGCCGTCAGAAAGGGCGTGGGCAGGGTCGTTATGTACTTCAATCATAAGCCCGTCCGCACCGCAGGCAACTGCAGCTTTTGCCAGTGGCTCTACGTAGGAACGTACACCAGTGGCGTGGCTTGGATCTACGATAACTGGAAGATGGGTACGTTCTTTTAATACACATACAGCACTTAAATCCAGCGTGTTTCTGGTAGAAGTTTCGTAGGTACGGATTCCGCGTTCACAGAGAGCAACGTTTGGATTTCCGGAAGCCATAATGTATTCTGCAGCATTTAACCATTCATCGATGGTAGCGGACAGACCGCGTTTTAAGAGGACAGGAAGCTTGGTTTTTCCGACTTCCTTTAATAATTCAAAATTCTGCATATTTCTTGCGCCAACCTGCAGCATGCTTACGTATTTTACTGCGGATTCCACGGCGTGGGCGCTGGTGACTTCGCAGATAGTAGCAAGCCCTGTTTCATCGGAAGCGGTCTTCATGTATTTTAAGCCTTCCTCCTCTAATCCTTGGAAAGAATACGGGGAAGTTCTTGGCTTGTAAGCGCCACCACGCAGTATAGTTGCACCGGCTTTTTTTACGGCCTTTGCAATACACATAAGCTGTTCTTCAGTTTCCACGGCACATGGTCCGGCCATAATGGCAAGATTGTCAGGACCAATAAAAGTGTTTTTAACAGCAAAACGGGAAGGTTCCGGATGAAATTTTTTGTTGGCAAGTTTATAGCTTTCCGTGATAGGAACCACTTTCTGGACTGAAGTTTCGGCAGCAATGGCATCTATATCAAGCTTTGATTTGTCACCGATGACACCGAGGATGGTCACTTCTTCACCTACAGATAAGTGGGTTTTTAAACCTGCATGTTCTATTTTTGCGACGATTTTCTGAACATCGTCTTTTGTAGCATTCTGTTGCATTACAATAATCATAATTTTATAAACTCCTTTAAAAATCATTTTATAGACAGTTATTACTATAAGGATTTTTGTTCTATAAGTCAACACTTTAAAGTGAAAAAGTGGAACTTGCCTGCAAAAGCAAATAAAATGTAAATTCTATGTAAAAAATATTTACAATTTGTTCATAGTGTATCAATATTGAGTAAAAAAACATATGTTATCTTACATAATAGATATAAAACAAAAAAGATAAAAGAAATAAAATTGTATAATTTAGATAAATATATTGAAAAACTATACAATATTTAGTAAAATATACACATAAAATAAACAGCAGTACCAAAAAACTGTTGTGAAATATGTGGGAGGTATTTACTATGAATGTTTACACGACGGACAAAATCAGAAATGTAGTTTTACTTGGACACGGTGGATGCGGAAAAACCAGTCTGGTTGAGGCGATGGCATATCTTTCCGGAAAAATTACCAGAATGGGAAAGATAGATGATGGGAATACCATTAGTGATTATGATAAAGAAGAAATAAAGCGGCTTTTTTCCATTCATACATCTATTGTTCCAATTTTATGGGAAGATAACAAAATAAACATATTAGATACACCGGGATATTTTGATTTCGTTGGAGAGGTCGAGGAAGCGGTGAGTGCAGCAGATGCAGCGATTATCGTGGTTTCAGGAAAAGCAGGCATCGAGGTTGGCACAAGAAGGGCATGGGAAATCTGCGAAAAATATAAACTGCCGAGAATGTTTTTTGTGACTGACATGGATATTGATAATGCAAGCTTTCGTCAGGTAGTGGAGGATTTACAGGAATTATATGGAAAGAAGATTGCGCCGTTCCATCTGCCAATCCGTGAAAATGAAAAGTTTGTGGGTTATGTCAATGTGGTGACAAAGACAGCAAATCGTTGGAATGACAAGGGCGAAGTACTGGAATTTGAGGTTCCGGATTATTCAATGGCAAATCTGGATATTTGCCGTGATGCGCTGATGGAGGCTGTGGCGGAAACCAGCGAGGAGTTTATGGACCGCTATTTTAACGGGGAAGAATTTTCCGAGGATGAGATTAGGCAGGCATTGAGAGTCAATGTTTCAGATGGAAGTATTGTTCCAGTCTCTATGGGGTCAAATGTTCTGGCACAGGGCATGTATACTTTGCTCGATGACATCATAAAGTATTTACCAAGTCCGGATAAGCGTGCGTGTACCGGAATCAATGTCCGGAATAACGAGGTTTACAATGCGGATTATGATTTTGCAAAACCGAAATCCGCTTATGTATTTAAAACAATTGCAGATCCGTTTATCGGAAAGTATTCTTTGATAAAAGTAAATTCTGGGGTATTAAAACCGGATGATGTTTTATACAACCATCACAAAGATACAGATGAAAAAATTGGAAAACTATATGTGATGAATGGCAGCAAGCCGGAAGAAGTAAAAGAACTTCATGCCGGGGACATTGGAGCGCTGGCGAAGCTTTCCGTTACGACAACAACGGATTCTCTTTCCACAAGGGCGAATCCGGTGGCGTATCTTAGAACCAGTATTTCCACGCCATATACGGCAATGCGTTATAAGGCAAAAAACAAAGGGGATGAAGATAAAATTTCCCAATCTTTGCAGAAACTGATGTTAGAAGATCTGACATTAAAAGCAGTAAATGATAGTGAGAATGGGCAGACACTTTTGTATGGCATGGGTGATCAGCATCTTGAAGTTGTTGCTGCAAAACTTGCAAACCGCTACAAGGTGGAGATTGAGCTGAAGCGTCCAAAGGTGGCATTTCGTGAGACAATCTTAAAAAAGGCGGATGTGGAATACAAATATAAAAAGCAGTCTGGCGGTCATGGTCAGTACGGTCATGTTAAGATGACGTTTGAACCGTCTGGCGACCTTTCAAACCCTTATGAATTTTCGCAGACTGTTGTGGGCGGTGCAGTACCGAAGAACTATTTCCCGGCAGTTGAGAAGGGAATTATGGAAGCAACAAAAAAAGGACCTTTGGCAGATTATCCGGTGGTAGGTGTGAAAGCAGTTTTGTATGATGGTTCCTATCATCCGGTTGATTCGTCGGAGATGGCATTCAAAGTGGCAGCAAGCCAGGCATTTAAAAAGGGATTTATGGAAGCGTCTCCGGTATTGTTAGAGCCGATTGCAACATTGAAGGTAGTTGTGCCGGAGGCTTATACCGGTGACATTATGGGTGATTTAAATAAGCGCAGGGCAAGAGTGGTCGGCATGAATCCGGCAGAAGATGAAAAACAGGAAATTGTGGCAGAAATTCCATATATGGAACTGTTTGGATATAATACAGATTTACGTTCTATGACCGGAGGGCGCGGAGATTATTCCTATGAGTTCGCAAAATATGAAAAAGCACCAGCGGATGTACAGCAAAAAGAAGTCGAAGAAAGGGCTGGAAAGGTAGAAACGATGGAATAGAATTAGGGACAATAAAAAGATAAGGAAAGGCAGGCGCATAAGTATGAAAACAGGAAGATCCTTATTTGCAGTATTTTTAATCATGGTTTTTCTGCTGGAAGCAGCAGATGCCGTACAGGCATGTGATACAACTCCGAAGAATATTCTGCGGGAAGATTACAGTGCCGGAATCTGCACCTGGGAAGATGCGTCTGCCGATACTGGAGTTTATACGGTAAATTATATTTTGAATGGTGGTGTAAACATCTGGATGAATCCAGATGTTTACGAAGAAGAGGATTTGCCGATTACCCTGCACGTACCTGTGCGAAGTGGTTATAATTTTGCCGGATGGTATCTGGAAAGCAGTTATCGTACAAAGGTTACACAGCTTACAGAGGATACACTCGGAAATGTCACACTGTTTGCAAAATGGACGAAGGCTATTGATGATGAAAGCAGTGTGCAGATGTATTCATATAAGACTGGTTCTATGATAAGCGGTACGGACAAAGAACTGAAAAATTGTGATTATTCTTTTCTGCATCACATTGAGATACCTGGCATGCCGTCCACCAGAGAGGAGGATTGGATTAGCAACCGTATTTCGGATGCAAACCAGTGCCCGCAGGGTATTTGTATGACAGATGATTATGTGCTTGTGACAGCATACAGTGCAGAAAAAAAGACGGTAGGCTCCTTACATGTATTCGATCGTGAAAGCGGCGAATATCTGGTTACACTGGGTATGAAAAAAGAGAGTCACTTAGGTGGTATCACTTTTGATGGAAACAGTGTGTGGGTATGCCATTCCGACAACCAGACGCTGGAAAGGATTCCCTATGGTTTTTTGAAGCGTCTCGCAGATCAGAAATTACAGATTTGTGTGGACTGTACGGATTCTATTACGGATTATAAGATAAATAACCGTCCATCCTGCATTTCCTATTATAATGGAAAGCTTTATGTGGCGACGGAAACGAATTTCTTTAATTCCAAGATGGTTGCCTATCAATTTGATGGAGAAGCGTTAACACAAAAGGCAGAGTACCGAATTCCGAATAAAGTACAGGGAGTGGCTTTTGACGAGGATGGAACGGTATATTTAAGCACTTCTTATGGCAGGACGAAATCCTCCTATTTAAAAGTATATGATTCTTTGAAGGAATTGGATGAAAAACCTACAAAGCCTCATGTAAAGGTTGAAATGCCTCCCTGCTCCGAAGAAGTTGAAATCGCGGATGGAAATATTTATGTCCTTTTTGAATCAGCAGGAAGCAAATATTTTGAAGGGACGGATGGAAAAGGAACCAGTATCTCGCCAATAGATAAGATATTATCCATTAGTTTGAGTTCTTTGTAAAAAAGAATATTGTTCCCTTTTCTTGACAAATTGGTAACGTGTGATAAAATTCTAAAGGTGTATATGAGAAATCATATACACCTTTTGTTGCTGTAAAGAAAGAAAAATATAAATCCCGAAAAAGATTTTAGGAGGAAGTTAAAATGTCAGAACCTTACAACCATAGGGCGGTAGAACAGAAATGGCGTAAAATCTGGGAAGAACATCCGATTAACGTCAATGATGGTAAAAAGCCGAAATATTATTGTCTGGATATGTTTCCGTATCCATCCGGAAATGGACTGCATGTCGGACACTGGAGAGGCTATGTGATTTCCGATGTGTGGAGCCGTTATAAATTGCTGCATGGCTACTATGTTATTCATCCGATGGGATGGGATGCATTTGGCCTTCCGGCAGAAAATTATGCAATCAAGATGGGAGAACATCCGTCAAAGTCTACTGCGGATAATATTGCCAATATTAAGCGGCAGATAAAAGAAATCGCAGCAATTTATGACTGGGATATGGAAGTGAATACTACAGATCCGAATTTTTATAAATGGACACAGTGGATTTTTGTGCAGATGTTTAAGAAGGGTCTTGCGTATGAGAAGGAGATGCCAATTAACTGGTGTCCTTCCTGTAAGACAGGTCTGGCAAACGAAGAAGTCGTAAACGGAAAATGTGAACGTTGCGGCGCGGATGTGACCAAGAAGAATTTAAAGCAGTGGATGCTTAAAATCACAGCCTACGCAGATCGCCTTTTAGATGATCTGGATAAACTGGATTGGCCGGAAAAAGTAAAGAAGATGCAGTCTGACTGGATTGGAAAATCTCACGGTGCCGAGATAGATTTTAAAGTTGATGGTACAGATAAGGAGATTACTGTTTATACAACAAGACCGGATACTCTGCATGGTTGTACCTTTATGGTCATGGCTCCAGAACATGCTATGGCAAAGGAACTGGCTACCGAAGAAAACAAAAAGGCAGTAGAGGATTACATCTATGAGACGTCCTTAAAATCGTCAGTTGACCGCTTGCAGGGGAAAGAAAAGACAGGTGTGTTCACAGGCTCTTATGCGATTAACCCGATTAACGGAAAGAAGATACCGATTTGGCTTGCAAATTATGTGCTGGCGGATTATGGTACCGGAGCAGTTATGTGCGTACCTGCTCATGATGATCGTGACTTTGAATTCGCAACAAAATATAATATTCCGATTATTCCGGTTATTTCAA
>CAMBKU010000057.1 GCA_945868305.1 uncultured Lachnospiraceae bacterium
GTAGAAACATGAGCGTTATTTCAATGAAACAGTTATTAGAAGCAGGTGTTCATTTTGGACATCAGACCAGAAGATGGAACCCGAAAATGGCTCCGTACATCTACACTGAGAGAAACGGTATCTATATTATCGATTTGCAGAAATCCGTTGGAAAAGTAGATGAGGCTTACAAGGCAGTATCTGATATTGCAGCAGATGGTGGTACAATTCTTTTTGTTGGAACAAAGAAACAGGCACAGGATGCCATCAAGACAGAAGCAGAGCGCTGCAATATGTTTTATGTAAATGAAAGATGGTTAGGTGGAATGCTTACCAACTTCAAGACCATCCAGAGCCGTATTGCAAGATTAAAAGCAATCGAAAAGATGGAAGAAGATGGAACATTTGATGTTCTTCCGAAGAAAGAAGTTATCCAGTTAAAGAAAGAATTAGAAAAATTACAGAAAAACCTTGGCGGAATCAAGGAAATGAAAAAAATCCCGGATGCAATCTTTGTTGTTGACCCGAAGAAAGAAAGAATCTGCGTACAGGAAGCACATGCACTTGGTATTCCACTTATCGGTATTGCTGATACAAACTGTGATCCGGAAGAATTAGATTATGTAATTCCTGGTAATGATGATGCAATCAGAGCTGTAAAACTGATTGTTTCCAAGATGGCTGATGCTGTGATTGAAGCAAATCAGGGTCTTGAAAATGTTGATTTGGAAATGGCTGAAGGCGAAGCAGAGGAAGCAGTAGCAGAAGAAGCATAAATACAATTTATTTGGAGGAATCAGAAAATGGCTATTACAGCAGCAATGGTAAAAGAACTGCGTGAAATGACAGGCGCAGGAATGATGGATTGTAAAAAAGCGTTAAACGAAACGAATGGAAATATGGACGAGGCTGTTGAGTTCTTGAGAAAGAACGGACAGGCAAAAGCTGAGAAGAAGGCTTCCAGAGTTGCTGCAGAAGGTGTTGTAAATGTTGCAGTTGACGGAGATAAGAAAGCAGCTATCGTAGAAGTTAACTCTGAAACAGACTTTGTTGCAAAGAATGAAAAATTCCAGAATTATGTTGTAGAAGTTGCAAAGCAGGCACTTATTTCTGATGCGGCAGATATTGATGCATTTATGGAAGAAAAATGGCAGGGTGATACTTCTAAGACTGTAAAGGATGCTTTGGTAGAACAGGTCGCTGTTATTGGTGAGAACTTAAAAATCAGAAGATTTGAGAAAGTTACCGTAGATAACGGATGTGTTGTTCCTTATATTCATGGTGGTGGACGTATCGGTGTTTTGGTTGTTGCCGAGACAGACGTTGTGAATGATACAGTAAAAGAGGCAATGAAGAACCTTGCAATGCAGATTGCGGCTTTAAATCCGAAGTATGTAGATAGAAGTGAAGTGAGTGCAGAGTATATTGCACATGAGAAAGAGATTCTGCTTGCTCAGATTATGAACGATCCGAAGGAGTCTCAGAAGCCTGAGAAGGTTATCAATGGTATGATTGAAGGTCGTGTCAACAAAGAGTTGAAAGAAATCTGCCTGGTAGATCAGGTATATGTAAAAGCAGAAGATGGAAAGCAGACTGTGGCAAAATATTTGGAGCAGGTATCAAAAGAAGTTGGCGCTACTGTTTCTATTAAGAAATTTGTTCGCTTTGAGACCGGTGAAGGAATTGAAAAGAAAGAAGAAGATTTTGCAGCAGAAGTTGCAGCTCAGTTAGGCTAGTTTGCGTAGCAGATTAGAATGTGAACTGTTTTCGATATAAGACAGATGAATGGGAAAGCCCTTGAAATTATTGAATTTTCAGTAGTTTCGAGGGCTTTTTTCTATGACGGGTGTTTTACTCTGATACACGTTATGTTATAATAAAAAAGAGAACCAGAGGAGAGTGAGAATTATGGGAGAAAATGCACGGCTTGCGGCTATTTATGTAAAAATATATAATAAGCAGACACTGACAATCGATGATTTGGCGTTTCTGGCACAGTATGACCCCGAGTGTTTTACGAAGACCTGCCAGAATTTGATTTATAACATGCCGGAAACTAGGGAATTGATGACACAGGAACCGGAAGAAATTGAAATGGAGACACAGCAGTCTGCGAAAGAAGAAAAAGTTGTTTCACCGGAAGAACGTGTTAATTTGCTTCTTGAGAATTTACGGAAGATGAAAATGGAGGAAATTCCGGTGAAAGAAGTGAATCCGGACCGGGTGAAAAATCTGTTGGGAAGCCTCTATATGGAGATGCTGTTTCCACATAATGACAAGAGCAGGTATTTTGAAATGAAGCCGGAAACGGAAGAGTCAAAATTTAATAAAAAAGTTTAATAGGACAACCAAGAAATTGATTGAAATGAATACACAATATATGATACAATAGAAAATGATGTTATGACCTGGAGGTCAACTATGGAAGAAAAGAACCAAAGTAGTTTAAAAGAACAGCAGGAACGAAGAAAACGGATCAATCGTATGAAACGTGGGCTGATTTCCTTTATTGGAATCTGGATGTTGATCTGTATGTTTTTATGTGTCTTTTTAATGATAAAGGTAAATAATCTGGAAAAGCAGATTTCGCAACTTGTTTCCGATTCTACTGTGAGTAAAGACGTGGAGGAGACTATGAGTGTGAATACGTCGGATGGTTCTGATATGCTTTCCTATGATTCTACCGAGAACGCAAATGATGAGAATGCGACAGAACCATTGATAGCTGGTATTATTAACTCCGTCGAAATGGATTCGGAGAATTTGGCTCAGGAGAATGATGTATTAAAGGTTTATTTGACTTTTGATGATGGTCCGAGTGATAATACAGCAGCAATTTTGGATACGTTGGCACAATATAATGTAAAAGCGACATTTTTTGTTGTAGGAAAGACGGACGACCAGTCGAAGGAAATGTATCAGCGGATTATAAACGAGGGGCATACGCTCGGAATGCATTCCTATTCACACAAGTATAGCGTGATTTATGATTCCCTGAATTCTTTTGAGACAGACTTTTATCAGATACAGGAGTATCTTTATGATGTGACGGGGCGTGAATGCAATCTTTATCGCTTTCCGGGAGGAAGTAGCAATCAGGTCAGTAATACAGATATGACGGAATTTATCAAATTCTTAAATGAAGAAAATGTAACATATTTTGATTGGAATGTTTCCAGTGGAGATGCAACTTCACAGGCTTATACTGCGGACGAGCTGGTGAACAACGTATTGTCGGATGTTGTAAAATATAAGACATCGGTGGTATTGATGCATGATTCAAACACCAAAGGAACGACTGTAGAGGCATTAGGACCAATGATTGAAGCATTACAGGGAATGGGAGCACAGATTCTTCCGATTGATGAGAGTACAACGCAGGTTCAGCATATTAAAGCAGAGACAGTTGAATAGCGTTTAATATAATATGGAGGTAAAAGAATGAGTTTTTTTAAGGAATTTAAAGAGGACTTATCGCAGGCAGTAAACGAATTAATGCCGGGGGATGACGGACTGGAAGATGTGATGCCGGATGATTCCACTGTGCAAACGACCACTTTGGAAGATGAAGTAGATGTGGAATCCGAGCTTTTAAAATTAGATGGGCTTCTTGAGAAGGTGAGCCGCGAAGCAGAAGAAATCCCAGTACCGGAAGTGGAGGAGGAGCCGGTTCCTGAGATGAAAATGGAAGCAGAAGTGGTAGAGGAGCCGGAGATAGAGGACAGTTTGGTGGAGGAATCAGCCGTAGAGGAAGAAATACTACCGGATATATTAATGCCGGAGGAACTCGAATCGGAACTCGAAGTGGAACCGGAACCAGAACTCGAACTGGAATCGGAGATAGAGAGTAGCTTGGCGGAGGAATCAACTTCAGAGGAAGAAATTTTGCCAGATATATTAATGCCGGAGGAAATTGAATCAGAGGTTGAATCTGAGTCAGAAACAAAAGACGAACCGGAACTTTTGGATGAAATTACGGAAGAAACACCAGACACAACATCAGAAGAAAATGTGCCTGATTTATCATTTGAGTTTGAAACAGAAAAAGTAGAAAAGGATGAAGCCAAGGAGGAAGCTATCATGAGCAACAAACAGGAAGAAAATGTAATGAACGCAGGTCTTGAGGAGGAAATCGGAGTAAATACGGCAGAGGTAACAGATGAGACTGCAGTTATCACCACCGGTATGAAAATTGAGGGTAATATTACTTCAACTGGTTCTTTGGATATTCAGGGTGAAATCAAGGGAGATGTTACCTGTAACGGAAAATTGTCTGTAACAGGTAAAGTAACGGGAAATAGTAACTCTGCTGAATTCTTTGCAGATTCTGCAAAAATTGAGGGAGAAATTACCAGTGTTGGCACAGTAAAAATTGGTCTTGGTTCTGTTGTAATCGGTAATGTGAAAGCAACTTCCGCTGTGATTGCAGGGGCAATCAAGGGTGATATTGATGTACAGGGACCGGTTGTTGTAGATACATCAGCTGTAGTTGTGGGCAATATCAAATCCCGTTCTGTACAGATTAACAATGGTGCGGTTATCGAAGGTTTCTGCTCACAGTGTTATGCAGATATCGATATGGAAAATCTCTTTGGTGAGAAGAAGGGAAAATAATCCATGAAAAGAGTATTTTTGAAATTAAGCGGGGAAGCACTTGCAGGAGAAAAAAAGACAGGCTTTGATGAACCTACGGTTACAGAAGTTGCAAGACAGGTAAAACAGATTGTAGACGGTGGTACAGAAGTGGGAATCGTCATTGGCGGAGGTAATTTCTGGAGAGGACGTACCAGTGAGACCATTGATCGTACAAAAGCAGATCAGATTGGAATGTTGGCTACGATTATGAATTGTATTTATGTGTCAGAAATTTTTCGTTCTGTAGGCATGAAAACACAGATTTTGACACCGTTTGAATGCGGTTCTATGACAAAGCTTTTTTCCAAGGATAGGGCAAATAAATATTTCGAAAAGGGAATGGTGGTATTTTTTGCTGGGGGAACCGGACATCCTTATTTCTCTACGGATACCGGCATTGTGCTACGCGCTATTGAGATGGATGCAGATGGAATTTATCTTGCAAAGGCCATTGACGGTGTATATGACAGTGACCCGAAATTAAATCCTGCGGCAAGGAAATACGACGAAGTATCCATTGAGGAAGTTATTGCACAGAAATTGGCGGTCGTAGACCTTACGGCATCTATCATGTGTATGGAAAATAAAATGCCGATGTATGTCTTTGGCTTAAATGAAAAAGACAGTATCGTAAAGGCGATAAGCGGCGAATTCAGTGGCACAAAAGTCACTGTCTAAAAGGGAAATTAATGGAGGAATAAAAATGGACGAGAGATTAGCACAGTATGACAGCAAGATGCAGAAATCGTTGGATAATCTGTTATCAGAATTTGGAGGAATCCGCGCAGGACGTGCCAATCCACATGTATTAGATAAGATTAAAGTGGATTATTATGGAACACCGACAGCATTACAACAGGTTGCAAATATCAATGTACCGGAACCGCGCATGATTCAGATTCAGCCTTGGGAAGCATCTTTGGTAAAAGAAATTGAGAAGGCGATTATGACATCAGACCTTGGTATCAATCCTACAAACGATGGAAAGGTGATTCGTCTTGTATTCCCGGAACTGACCGAGGAGCGCAGAAAAGAAATTGCAAAGGATATTAAGAAAAAAGGTGAAAATGCAAAGGTTGCAGTCCGAAACATTCGTCGTGATGCAAATGATGCATTTAAGAAATTATCAAAATCTTCCGAAATTTCTGAAGACGAGATTAAGGAATTGGAAGACGGTGTTCAGAAGATGACAGATAAATATATTGCTGAAATTGACAAAGAAGTTGAAGCAAAAAATAAAGAAATCCTTACGGTATAAATCTGGTTGAGGGATTCCCCAAAACAGAAATTCACAAAAAATTCAGATTAGCAGGAAATGCAGATTTTCCAAGGCATGGCAGAGGTTTTTGCCATGCCTTTTATCGTAAAACTGTTTCTGACCGTAGGAAAATCAGAAAAAATGTGTTAAAATAACTAACAGACTTGTTGATGACGAGGAGGATACAAAGATGAAGATACCGCAGCATGTCGCAATCATTCTGGATGGAAACGGAAGATGGGCGAAAAGTAAGGGGATGCCGCGTAATTATGGACACACAATGGGCGCGAAGAATGTAGAGGTTATCTGCAAAGCAGCTTATGATATGGGAATATCTTATTTGACTATGTATGCGTTTTCTACAGAAAACTGGAATCGTCCTGCAGACGAAGTGAGCGCGTTAATGAAATTGTTAAATTCCTATTTAAAGAACTGTATTAAGACGGCAGCCAGAAATAATATGCGGGTGCGTGTAATCGGAGATGTGACAAGACTGGATGCCACTATGCAAAAGCAGATTAAAGACCTTGAGGAAGCTTCGAGGAAAAATGATGGACTGAATTTTCAGATTGCTTTAAATTATGGAAGCAGGGATGAGATGCTTCGTGCAATAAAAAGGATGATGGAGGATCATGATGCAGGAAAACTTACTGTGGCTGATATCACAGAGCAGAATTTTGCGCATTATCTTGATACTCATGATATTCCGGATCCAGATTTGCTTATTCGCACCAGTGGAGAACAACGATTGTCCAACTATCTCCTGTGGCAGCTTGCTTACAGTGAGTTTTATTTCACGGATGTTCCGTGGCCGGATTTCTCGCCGGAAGAATTAAAAAAAGCGGTGGAAACATACAGCAGCCGTGACCGCAGGTATGGCGGATTAAAGGAGGAAGTATAGTGTTTAAGACAAGATTATTAAGCGGAATTGTTTTGGTGGCGTTGGCGCTGATTCTCATTATTACAGGGGGAAATGTGCTGCTTTTTTCTACGGCAGTGATATCCTTAATTGGTATGTTTGAATTGTATCGAATTTTTCATATTGAACATACAGTTGCGGGAATTGCAGGATTCCTTGCAGCCATTGTATTTTATTGCAATTTAAAATTCGCGTTTATTCCGGATATGATGATGTTTGTTATTGGATTTTTGGTAATACTCATGTTTATATATGTGTTTTCCTATCCAAAATATAATACGGAACAAATGCTTGCAGCGTTTTTCGGCGTATTTTATGTGGCGGTTATGTTATCATATGTGTATCAGACCAGAATGCTGCCACAGGGAACATATACGGTATGGTTGATTTTTTTATGTTCCTGGGGCTGCGATACTTGTGCATATTGTGTCGGGATGCTTTGCGGAAAGCATAAGATGACACCAAAGCTTTCTCCGAAAAAATCCTGGGAGGGTGCTGCAGGAGGTATTATTGGAGCGGCTTTGCTTGGCATTATTTATGGATTTGTGTTTCAAAATGCTATGGGAACAACAACAGAGGATATTATTGCTATGGCAGTGATTTGTGCAGTGGGTGCAGTAATTTCCATGATTGGTGATTTGACAGCATCTGCAATCAAACGTAATTATGAGATTAAAGATTATGGAAAGCTGATTCCGGGGCATGGCGGAATTTTGGATCGTTTTGATTCTGTAATATTTACGGCTCCTGTTATATTCTATCTTGCATCTTATCTCATAAAATAAAAAGAGGTTTTATCATATGAAAAAAATTGCAATATTGGGTTCTACTGGCTCAATTGGTACGCAGACATTAGATGTGGTTCGTGAACAGGGCGATATCGAGGTGGTTGCGCTTGCTGCTGGGAATAATATTAAACTGTTGGAGCAGCAAATCCGGGAATTTCATCCAGTTCTTGCCGCTGTGTGGGATGAAAAAAAGGCAGAGGAACTAAAAGTAAAAACAGCGGATTTATCGGTAAAGATTGTATGCGGCATGGAGGGGCTGCTTGCGGTGGCAGAAGTGCCAGAATCGGAGATTTTGGTAACTGCAATTGTTGGAATGCTCGGCATTCGTCCTACGATTGCGGCAATCCGGGCAGGAAAAGACATTGCTCTTGCCAACAAGGAGACTCTTGTGACGGCAGGACATTTGATTATGCCGCTGGCAGCAGAAAATCATGTGACGATTCTTCCTGTGGACAGTGAACACAGTGCCATTTTTCAATCTCTAAACGGAGAACGAAAAAATAAAATCCATAAAATCCTGCTTACGGCATCTGGAGGACCTTTCCGTGGAAAGACGAGAACAGAGTTAGAAAATGTAACGGTAGAAGATGCTTTAAAGCATCCGAACTGGAGTATGGGAAGAAAAATTACCATAGATTCTGCAACACTTGTGAATAAGGGGCTTGAAGTTATGGAGGCAAAATGGTTATTTGACGTGGAACCCGACCGGATTCAGGTGGTGGTTCAGCCCCAGAGCGTGATTCATTCTATGGTGGAATATGAAGATGGAGCAATCATTGCACAGCTTGGAACGGCAGATATGCGGCTTCCTATCCAGTATGCCCTGTATTATCCAGATCGTAGACCGTTAAGCGGGGAGCGGCTGGATTTTTATAAGCTTTTAAGTATTACCTTTGAGCAACCGGATGTTGAGACGTTTCGTGGGCTTGCACTTGCCTATGAAGCCCTGGAAAAAGGTGGAAATGTTCCGACAGCATTCAATGCGGCAAATGAACGGGCGGTTGCAAAATTTTTGGATCGAAAAATTAAATTTCTGGAGATACCGGAGATTATTGAGGCATGCATGGAGCAATGCAGATTTGTGGCTAATCCATCGGTGGAGGAAATTTTAAGTACAGAAGCAGCAGCTTATGAATATATAGAAGGCAGGTGGTAGATTGAAAATTATTATTGCAATTTTGATATTCAGTGTAATCATTCTTTTTCATGAGCTTGGACATTTTCTGCTTGCAAAAAAGAATGGAATCCGTGTCAATGAATTTTGTCTGGGACTGGGGCCTACCCTGGTGGGATTTACAAAAGGCGAAACAAAGTATTCTATCCATCTGCTTCCTTTTGGTGGAGCCTGCATGATGGAAGGCGAAGACGGTGACAGTACGGATGAGCGTGCATTTACCAATAAATCGGTTTGGGCAAGGATTGCTGTTGTGGCGGCAGGACCGGTATTTAATTTCATCATGGCGTTTATTTTTTCTGTTATTTTAATGGCATGTATTGGATATGATAAGCCGGTCATCAGCGGAGTGATGGAGGGGTATCCGGCAGAAGCGGCAGGAATGCAGGAAGGTGATACCATTTTAAAGATGAATAATAAGCACATTCATTTTTGCCGGGAAATTAATCTCTATCTGTATTTTCATCCTGGTGAAACGGTAGATATCACCTATGAGAGAGGCGGAGAAGTGAGAGAAGTGACACTGACTCCGGCTTATGATGAAGAAAGTGGCGGTTATTATGTTGGATTTTATGAGAGCAATGCCAGGACAAAGGTGAATGCATTCGAAGCGCTCAAATATGGTGCGTATTATACAAAATATTGGGTAGATGTGACTTTTGAGAGTGTAAGGATGCTTTTTACCGGGAAAGTGGGGGTACAGGATATGTCCGGCCCTGTTGGCATTGTAAAGACAATCGGTGATACTTACGAGGAAAGTAAGACGGATGGTGCTTTTTATATCTTTTTAAATATGTTAAATATATCTATTCTGCTTTCGGCAAACCTTGGAGTAATGAACTTACTTCCGATTCCGGCATTAGATGGTGGAAGACTGGTATTTTTGATTATTGAAGCCATCCGGAGAAAACGCATTGATCCGGAAAAGGAAGGCATGGTACATTTTGTTGGCATGATGTGTCTCATGGCGCTTATGGTATTTATCATGTTCAGTGATATCCGTAAACTGTTTTAGAGGTGTCTTATGGAAAGAAAAAAAACGAAGGAAATTCATATTGGAAATAAAGTCATTGGAGGGGGAAATCCAATTTTAATCCAGTCTATGACCAATACAAAGACTGAGGATGCAGAGGCTACTGTAGCGCAGATTAAAAGGTTGGAAGCGGCAGGCTGCGATATTATCCGCTGTGCAGTTCCAACTATGGAGGCGGCGGAAGCATTAAAGGAAATTAAAAAGCAGATTTCTATTCCGTTAGTGGCGGATATTCATTTTGACTATAAGCTTGCATTAGCAGCGATAGAAAACGGAGCAGACAAAATCCGTATCAATCCGGGAAACATTGGTTCAGCAGAGCGTGTGCGGGCGGTAGTTGATGCGGCAAAAGAGAGGAATGTTCCAATTCGTGTTGGAGTAAACAGCGGGTCGCTTGAGAAAAATCTGGTTGAGAAATACCAGGGCGTGACGGCAGAAGGTATTGTAGAGAGTGCGCTGGATAAGGTAAAAATGATTGAAGATATGGGGTATGATAATCTAGTCGTCAGTATCAAGTCTTCTGATGTCATGATGTGTGTAAGGGCACATGAATTGATTGCAGAAAAGATGGATTATCCGTTACATGTAGGCATTACAGAATCTGGTACCATTATCAGCGGAAACATCAAATCTTCCATTGGTCTTGGACTTATTTTGAGTCAGGGCATCGGAGATACTATTCGAGTATCTCTGACCGGAGATCCTTTAGAAGAGATCAAATCTGCAAAAATTATTTTAAGAACTTTAGGACTACGCAAGGGTGGTATAGAAGTGGTATCATGTCCAACTTGCGGAAGAACCAGAATAGATTTGATTGGTCTTGCAAACCAGGTGGAAAATATGGTGGCGGATATTCCACTCGACATTAAGGTGGCGGTCATGGGATGTGTTGTTAATGGACCGGGTGAGGCGAAGGAAGCGGATATTGGTATTGCAGGAGGAATAGGAGAAGGACTGATCATTAAACACGGAGAAATTTATAAAAAAGTACCGGAGGCAGAACTGCTTCCTGCACTGCGTGAAGAACTGTTGCATTGGCAGCAAACGGAATGAGGAAAATAAATGGCAAAACCGTTTTTTGAGGTGTTTCCGACGTTAAAAGTTGGAGAGGAAACGAAAAATTTATTATCTGAGGTAGAAGTCGACAGGGTGTCTACCAATTCAAGGAAGGACATTCTGCGCGTTTACATATCGGGAAGACGGCTGATTCCGAAAAAGAAAATTTATCAGTTGGAAAGCGGAATCAAAAAGCAGCTTTTTCCCACAAAGGATATGACGATAAAATTTATAGAGAAATTTCAGTTATCCAGCCAGTATACGCCGGAGAACTTAATGAATGTATACAGAGACAGTATTCTTTTAGAACTGAGGGAATACAGTCTTTTAGTTTATAATCTTTTCCGTCAGGCTAGGATAGAATTTGACCGGGAGGATCATATGATACTGACTCTGCCGGAGTCTATCGTGGCGTCGGAGCGGGCGGATGAACTTATTGATATTCTTGAAAAAATCATCTGCGAGCGCTGCGGTTTAAAGCTTATAATAGAGCCTGTGTTTGAAAAAGCAGAGGAAGAAAATAAGCATAGGAAAAACAGTGATATCCAGATTGCCCATGAGGTGGAAAATATCATAAAAATGTCAGCAATCGGACAATATACTGGGGAGGCACATAGTGCAGAGATAACGGAAGACGCGGCAGAAAAAAATGTGGCAGCACCATCTTCTGTCGTTGTATCAAAAGAGACTGCATCTGGAAACAATGAAAACGCCAGGGCGGAAAAAACAGGCACGAAAAAAGATTTTTATCGGAAAAAAGAGGGATTTTCTTATCGTCGTTCCGATAATCCGGATGTAATCTACGGAAGGGATTTCGATGAGGATGCGATTCCAATTGAAACAATTGTAGGCGAAATGGGAGAGGTTGTCATCCGGGGACAGATTTTAAGTCTGGATACCAGAGAAATCCGAAATGAAAAGACGATTGTCATTATGTCGGTAACAGACTTTACGGATACAATAGTCTTAAAAATATTTTCACGGAATGAAAATCTGCCGGAATTGATGGAGGGACTGAAGAAAGGTGCTTTTATCAAAATCAAAGGTGTTACAACTATTGACAAATTTGACAGTGAACTTACAATTGGTTCGATTGTAGGTATTAAGAAGATTTCTGATTTTACATCCTCACGTATGGATAACAGTCCTGAAAAGCGTGTAGAATTGCACTGTCATACCAAAATGAGTGATATGGATGGCGTATCGGATGTGGGAGATATCATAAAGCGGGCGGCGGCCTGGGGGCATAAGGCAATAGCCATTACGGACCACGGTGCGGTACAGGCATTCCCAATAGCGAACCATGCCATTCCTGATGGTTCAGATTTTAAGGTTATTTATGGTGTGGAAGCGTATCTGGTGGATGATTTGAAGGATATTATCGAGAATTCCAAAAACCAGAGTCTGGATGATTGCTATGTCGTATTTGATTTAGAGACTACGGGTTTAAGTCCTAATACCTGTAAAATCATAGAAATCGGTGCCGTAAAAGTGGAGAACGGAGAAATCGTGGACCGTTTTTCTACTTTTGTAAATCCGAAGGAGCCGATTCCCTATAAAATCGAGGAGTTGACCAGCATTCGCGATGATATGGTAGTGGATGCACCGACCATTGAGGAAGTTCTTCCGAAATTCATGGAATTTTGTGAAGGGTCTATTATGGTTGCCCACAATGCGGAATTTGATATGAGCTTTATCAAGAAAAATTGTGACATGCAGGGAATTTCCTATGATTTTACCATTGCAGATACCATGACGTTAGCGCAGCTTCTTCTGCCGAATTTAAATCGTTTCAAGTTGGATACAGTGGCGAAGGCGATAAACGTCCATCTTGGGAATCATCATCGTGCGGTAGATGATGCTGCCTGCACAGCTGATATCTTTGTAAAATTTATTGAGATGTTGAAGGAGCGGGGAATACATACGCTGGATGAGGTCAATGCAGAGGGAAAAATCGATAAGGAAGGCGTCAGAAAGATGAAGTCTTTCCATGCCATTATGCTTGCTACAAATGATATCGGCAGGGTAAATCTTTATCGTCTGGTTTCCCTGTCACATTTGACTTACTTTAACAAGCGGCCAAAGATACCCAAGAGCGAATTTTTGAAATACAGGGAGGGAATCCTGCTTGGTTCTGCCTGCGAGGCGGGGGAATTGTATCAGGCAATTTTGTTGGGGCGCCCCAGGGAAGAAATTGCGAGACTGGTAAATTTCTATGATTATCTGGAAATTCAGCCTCTCGGCAACAATATGTTTATGCTGCGGGATGAAAAATCTCCGGTTAATTCTATTGAAGAATTGCAGGATATCAACCGAAAAATCATTGCTTTGGGCGAAGAATTTCATAAGATGGTGGTAGCGACCTGTGATGTGCATTTTCTGGATCCGGAGGATGAGGTATACCGGAGGATTATTCTTGCAGGAAACGGATTTAAGGATGCAGACGATCAGGCACCGTTATATCTTCGCACTACGGAGGAGATGTTAAAGGAATTTTCTTATCTTGGAAGCGAGAAGGCAGAGGAGATTGTCATCACCAATCCAAATAAGATTGCAGATATGTGCGAGCGGATTTCACCAGTGCGTCCGGATAAGTGCCCGCCTGTCATTGAAAATTCTGACCAGATGCTTCGTGATATCTGTTACAATAAAGCGCACGAAATGTACGGCGAAGATTTACCGCCTGTGGTAAAAGAGCGGTTGGATCGGGAATTGAATTCCATTATTTCCAATGGTTATGCGGTAATGTATATCATTGCTCAGAAATTGGTATGGAAGTCCAATGAAGATGGCTATCTGGTAGGGTCCCGTGGTTCAGTTGGTTCTTCCTTTGTAGCTACTATGTCTGGTATCACAGAGGTAAATCCACTGCATCCGCATTATTATTGTGAATATTGTCATTATTCTGATTTTGATTCGGAGGATGTGAAGGCGTATACCGGAAGAGCCGGCTGTGATATGCCGGATAAAATCTGCCCGAAATGTGGAAAGCTTTTAAAAAAGGACGGGTTTGACATTCCATTTGAAACATTCCTTGGTTTTAAGGGAAATAAAGAGCCGGATATTGACCTGAACTTTTCCGGAGACTATCAAAGTAAAGCACACAAATATACGGAGGTAATTTTCGGAGCAGGACAGACCTTCCGTGCCGGAACGATTGGTACGCTTGCGGATAAGACGGCATTTGGTTATGTAAAGAACTATTATGAAGAACGTGGTGTTCACAAAAGAAATTGTGAGATAGACCGCATTGTGCAAGGATGTGTTGGCATCCGAAGAACTACTGGACAGCATCCGGGTGGTATTGTTGTACTTCCGGTGGGGGAGGAAATCTATTCCTTTACCCCGATTCAGCATCCGGCAAATGATATGACGACGGATACTATTACAACTCATTTTGAATACCATTCTATTGACCATAACCTGTTAAAATTGGATATTTTAGGACACGACGATCCGACGATGATTCGTATGCTGGAGGATTTGACGGGGCTGAATGCCCGGACGATTCCGCTGGATGATAAGGCAGTCATGTCCTTATTCCAGAATACCCATGCAATTCAGGTTACACCGGATGATATTAATGGATGTCAGCTTGGGGCACTCGGTATACCAGAGTTCGGTACGGATTTTGCCATTGGCATGTTACTGGATACAAAACCGACAGAGTTTTCCGATTTGGTTCGTATTTCCGGACTTTCCCATGGTACAGATGTATGGCTTGGCAATGCACAGACGTTAATCAAAGAGGGAAAAGCAACGATTTCTACGGCAATCTGTACCCGTGATGACATTATGATTTATCTGATTAGCATGGGGCTTGAGAGTGAGACCGCATTTACTATCATGGAGTCGGTGCGAAAGGGTAAGGGCTTAAAACCGGAATGGGAAAAACTGATGTTGGAGCATGGCGTACCAGACTGGTATATCTGGTCCTGCAAGAAGATCAAGTACATGTTTCCGAAGGCGCATGCGGCGGCTTACGTTATGATGGCATGGCGTATTGCTTACTGCAAGGTATTTTATCCACTTGCATATTATGCAGCGTATTTTTCCATCCGTGCTACCGGTTTTAACTATGAATTGATGTGTCAGGGAAAAGATAAGTTAAATTATTTTATGCGGGATTATGAAAAAAGAAAGGATACTCTGTCCAAAAAGGAGCAGGATGTTTATCGTGATATGCGCATCGTGCAGGAAATGTATGCAAGAGGCTATGAATTTATGCCGGTGGATATTTACCGGGCCAGTGACCGGTATTTTCAGATTATTGACGGGAAACTGATGCCTGCCTTAAATACGATAGAAGGTTTGGGAGGAAAAGCGGCAGAGCAGGTAGCTGAGGCGGCAAAAGATGGGAAATTCCTCTCTAAAGACGATTTCCGGCAGCGAACCAAAGCAACGAAGACCGCTATTGAACTCATGTCGGACTTGGGGTTGTTGGAAGGACTGCCGGAATCAAATCAGTTATCTTTATTTGATTTTTAAGTCTTATTTATCTGTCTCAATCACACCTGGATGAAATGTTTCCATTTCTCCGCTGGAAAGTGGGATGCGGTATATAATGGAATCATCCTGGAATCGTTTAAAATAAAGAAAATCGGAGGTAAGGTTAAGCTCGGTGTAATTGCCGGAAAGTAACAGTGTGTCATTTGTTCCATCGAGAGAAGCCTTACGCAGCTCCGGGTATTCAGCGTCATTCTTTTGAAAATAAATCGCATTTTCGTTTAAATTATAGCAGTCAATGCGGTACGGAATGATTGTGGTCTTGGTTCCGGTGGCAAGGTCTACTTTGGCAAGCGAATAATTATCGTCGCAATCCATGAAATAAATACCATCACCGGAGAGAATTGGATTATAGGTATTTCCTGTAAAAATAGTGGAGATACTGTCGGTTGTGGTATCAAGACGATACAGATTGTGGTCATGTTCTACGCCGCTGTAATAAATGTATGTACCAACGGCATCACACATAATATAGGAAGCACGTAAGACTTCTTTACGTTCGGTTCCATCGATTTTGATCTTGTAAAGGGTAGTGCCTTTGTCTTCCGTATAGTGTAGATAATAAATATAATTTCCGCTTAAGCAGGCGTAGATACAAGGATCAGCTTCTAAAACTTCCGGTTCGCCACCGTTTTTGTCGAGCCGGCAGAGACTGTTGGTGTTCCAGCGGAAAATAGAAGACTGGGCGGAACCCAGGACATTGTTGCGGATATAGTAAACATAGTGGTCATCCGCGTTAATATAGGTTACATAGTCGTTAGTCATTTTTGTCAGATTCTTTCCGTCCGAAGTCATGGAGTAAAGAGAATAGTGATCATCCGGATTGCTGAAATAAATGACATCATTGCTTTCACAGAAGGAGCCGTTGT
This sequence comes from uncultured Lachnospiraceae bacterium, assembly GCA_945868305.1. Classification (GTDB taxonomy): domain Bacteria; phylum Bacillota; class Clostridia; order Lachnospirales; family Lachnospiraceae; genus Roseburia_D. The sequence goes on from CAMBKU010000057.1 coordinate 16,218, forward strand.
TATAAAGATTTCCAGGAAGATTTCCGTTTACACCATCTTCATTGAAAAATATGCGGGAACGAAATTTAAAAAACAAAAGCCCGGCAGTTACAGCGGCGGCTAGTACTAATAAGATAATAATGTTTCGAATTTTATGCTTCATAAGAAAACCCCCT
>CAMBKU010000058.1 GCA_945868305.1 uncultured Lachnospiraceae bacterium
AACCGGGTGATGGTTCTTACCAGGATTTCTTAAAGAACGAGACACGTTACAGCCGCTTAGCTAGATCCTTCCCTGAAAGAGCTGAAAAACTCTTCAAAGAATCTGAAGAAGCAGCTAAGAAACGTTATGAGCACTTAGAGAGATTAGTAGAGCTCTACAAATAAGATGATTTTGGTGAAAGCACCAGAATCCAGAAAAGAAGAGGGCGTTCCCTGAATAGGGGACGCTCTTTTTGAATTTCTTCTTTGACAGTCATATATAATTGTGCTACTATGTGTTTAGCAATACTAAATATAGAATTATGGTGGAGGGCAGAACATAATGGGATTCTGGTTTTTTATGTTAATTGTAAATTTATTGATTCCGTTTGTTATGGTGGGATTTGGCAGAGTATTTTTAAAAAATGCACCGAAAAAAATCAATCATACATATGGTTATCGGACAGCACGTTCCATGAAAAATAAAGACACCTGGGAATTTGCCCATAAGTACATCGGAAACCTATGGTATAAATGGGGATTGGGAATGGTGTTGCCTTCTGTTGTTGTAATGCTCTTGTTGCGTGGAAAAGAGGAAAGTACGATCGGAACGTGGGGCGCTGTCTTATGCATCATTCAGTGTGTTGTGCTGGTGGGAACAATTTTTCCGACGGAAAAGGCACTGGAAAAAACGTTTGATGAAAATGGAATAAGAAAAAACTGATAAAATATTATAGGAAAGACCGCTATGCATAAGCATGGCGGTCTTTTTGCGTAGTATCCGCATAAAACTGTAAAAAACAGGAAAAGGTAATGATAAAAAGGTACCTGAGTATCAGAAAGAAAGGAAACAAGTGGAATGGAACGAAAAAAAATAACCATGGACGGAAATCATGCGGCAGCGCATGTCTCTTATGCATATACGGAGGTGGCACCGATTTATCCGATTACGCCGTCTTCTGTTATGGCGGAAGTTACGGATGAATGGGCAGTCAACGGAAGAAAAAATATTTTTGGAGAGACGGTGGAGGTATGCGAGATGCAGTCCGAGGCCGGGGTGGCAGGAACTATGCACGGGGTACTTACGGCAGGGGCGTTAGCCACGACTTACACGGCTTCTCAGGGTTTGCTTTTGATGATACCCAATATTTATAAAATGGCAGGGGAACATCTTCCAGGGGTTATTCATGTGGCAGCAAGAAGTGTGGCAACCCATGCGCTAAGTATTTTTGGTGATCATTCGGATATATATGCCTGCAGGCAGACAGGGGCGGCGATACTCTGTGAGTCTTCGGTACAGGAGGTTATGGATTTAAGTCCGGTGGCACATCTTTCTGCAATACTTGGAAGATTGCCGTTTCTTAACTTCTTTGACGGATTCCGTACCTCTCATGAAATCCAAAAAGTCGAGACCTGGGACTATGAGGATTTAAAAGATTTGGCGGATATGGAAAAAATCGAGGAATTTCGAAAGGATGCTTTAAATCCGAATCATCCATGTGAGATGGGAGCTGCGCAGAATCCGGATTTGTTTTTCCAGACCAGGGAGGCATGCAATCCGTATTATGAGAGACTTCCTAAAATCGTTGAGGGGCAAATGGAGCGAATCAATACCAGAATCGGGACGGATTATCGGCTGTTTAATTATTATGGCAGTAAAAATGCAAGAAAAGTTATTGTGGCGATGGGGTCTGTTTGTCAGACAATCGAGGAGGTTGTTGACAATTTAAGAGAAGAAGGTACTGGGGTGGGAGTGGTGAAGGTGCATCTGTACCGCCCGTTTGTGCGTGAGGCTTTACTTGCCGAACTGCCGAAGGGAGTGGAGCAGATTGTCATATTAGACCGGACCAAGGAACCAGGGGCACCGGGAGAGCCGCTATATTTGGATGTGGCAGCAGCACTAAAAGGGAGCCGGTTTGAACGCTGTAAACTGTTTCACGGAAGATATGGTCTTAGTTCAAAGGATACGACACCAGAGCAGATTCTTGCAGTTTATGAAAACGATTCGAAAGAGGAATTTACTATCGGAATTACAGATGACGTGACACATCTGTCTTTAAAAATAAAGGGGGAGCCGCTACGTGTGGACAAGGAATTGACAAGCTGCAAATTTTGGGGGCTGGGCTCGGATGGAACCGTTGGCGCAAACAAAAATTCTATAAAAATTATTGGAGATCATACTGACTTGCATGTACAGGCTTATTTTGATTATGATTCCAAAAAATCCGGCGGTGTAACTATTTCTCACCTGCGTTTTGGGAAGAAGCCGATTCGGGCAGCATATCTGATTTCCAGAGCAGATTTTGTGGCATGCCATTGTACGTCGTATCTGTATAAATACGATATGGTTCAGGAACTTTGTGATGGAGGAATCTTTCTGCTGAATTGTCCGTGGAATGCAGACAAACTGGATGAAAAGCTGCCGGGACAGGTGAAGCGTTATATTGCAGAGCATCAGATTAGATTTTATATCATAGATGCAGGGAAACTAGGAAAAGAGATTGGGCTTGGTTCTCGTATCAATACGATTTTACAGGCAGCATTTTTTTCGCTGACGGAACTTCTGCCGAGAGAAGATGTCCTGCACTATATGAAAGAGACAGCGGCGAAGACCTATGCAAAGAAAGGTGAAGAAATAATAAAGATGAATCAGGCAGCTATCGATGCTGGAATGCATGCCTGTACGAAGGTCATTGTGCCGGAGCGTTGGAAAGAATGTAAAGATGAGCCGTTGGAACGTATCTATCAATTTCCGGAAAGTAAAAAGGAAGTACAGCATTTTGTAGAACGAATCCAGAATCCGGTGAATGCGGGAAAAGGGAATGAGATTCCGGTTTCTGTAGTATCAGAGTATGGAAACGGGGCTACACCGTCTGGCACAGCAGCCTATGAGAAAAGAGGTGTGGCATCAGAAATTCCGGTCTGGATTAAGGAGCGCTGTATTCAGTGTAATCAGTGTTCCTTGGTATGTCCGCATGCGGTAATCCGTCCGGCAGTCATGACTGCGGAAGAAGCTATCACAGCGCCGGAACCTATGGAATATATCGAAATGGCGGGAAGTAGGGAGTATAAGTTTGCCATTGTGGTATCTGCATTAGACTGTACTGGGTGCGGAAACTGCGTGGAGGTCTGCCCGGCAAAGGGTAAAGCGATTTTGATGCAGGATTTTGAAAGTCATGCTGCAGAGCAGAAGAGGTTTGATTATGCTATGTCCCTTCAGGCAAAGAAAAATATGTTTGAAAAAGTTAAAAAGGAGACTGTTAAGGGTTCCCAGTTCGCAAGACCGTTGCTAGAATTTTCCGGTGCTTGTGGAGGATGCGGGGAGACGCCTTATGCAAAGTTGGTAACACAGCTATTCGGAGAACGCATGTATATCGCAAACGCCACCGGATGTTCTTCTATCTGGGGAAATTCTTCGCCATCTACGCCATATACAGTAAATGACGAGGGGAAAGGACCGGCGTGGTCTAATTCGCTGTTTGAGGATGCAGCAGAATTTGGCTATGGCATGCTTCTTGGCCAAAATAAAATAAGACAGCAGCTAAGGGAAAAGGTGGAAAAACTGCTTTCAGATGATGGCTTTTTGTTCCGCTGTTATAAAAAGGATAAAAAAGAGGCGTGTGGAAAGGGAAAGGATGCGGAGGATATCATAAATTACTGGCTTGAAACCTATGCAGACGGTACAAAAAATGAAAAAGCAACGGAAGATCTGATTTGTATGCTTATGAATGCAGAGGATGTGAGAACGAAAGAAATCTTAAAGCAGAAGGAGTTTCTTTCGAAAAAATCCCAGTGGATTTTCGGCGGAGACGGGTGGGCGTATGATATTGGCTTTGGTGGTCTGGATCATGTGCTGGCTTCCGGAGAGGATGTAAATGTGTTGGTCTTTGATACAGAGGTTTACTCAAATACCGGCGGACAGGCATCAAAAGCAACACCGCTTGGGGCTTCAGCACGTTTTTGTGCGGCGGGAAAAACGACAGCAAAGAAGGATCTGGCATTGATGGCGATAAGCTATGGTACAGTTTATGTGGCGCAGGTTTCTATGGGGGCAGACAAAAATCAATGTGTGAAAGCGCTCGCAGAAGCAGAAGCTTATCCGGGGCCATCGCTTGTCATAGCTTATGCACCCTGCATCAATCATGGCATCAAAAAGGGGATGCAAAGCCAGCAGGAGGAAAAACTTGCAGTGGAAGCAGGCTATTGGTTTAATTTTCGCTATAATCCGATGCTGGCAGAAGAAGGAAAAACGGCGTTTACATTGGATTCCAAAGCACCGGAGCGGGGAAAGTTCAAAGAATTTTTACAGGGGGAGAACCGTTATGCCGCGCTGCTTCGGTTTCAGAAGGAGCGGGCAGAGCATTTGTTTGACCAGTCAGAAAAAAAGGCACAAAAAAGGTATGAATATTTGAAAAAAATTGAAAAATTGTATGAAATTAAGGACTAACCTGCTGTTACCGGGAATTTTAGTTTACAAAAAAGGAGGTTAATGTTAAAATAATGTGGCATAGAAGGTAAACGGGGAGGAATCGCTTATGGTGCGTTTTCTTGGAAGACAAAAGAACAGTTACCGTCTGAATAAACAGAGGAAAGAGAGGGTACAATCGCAGGTGGAAAAAGAAGATTTTTTATTAAGCCAGATAGATGAATTCAGAGAAAAGGCAAAGCAGCTTCAGTCCTTATTAAGCTCGAAGGAGAGTAAGGTCAGAGAGTTACAGAACTTAGTGGACGAGCGCGAAGGGAAAGCTGAGAAACTGCAGAATATTTTGAATGAGAGAAAGCAAGAGGCGGACAAGCTGAATCAGACTGTTCAGGAACAGGTTGACGGTCTCATTGAAAAGGTAGAAAAGCAGATTGGAGACCTGAGTGAGGAATTGACGAAGTCTGTATCTGGTGGTATCGAGGAAACCACTGCGAAGACTGAGGAAATGAAAGCTGCCCTTTCCGAGATGAAACAGGTGCTTGAAAAGACCAAAAGCGAATTAGGTGAGAAAATCCACGAGGAGAATGTGACCTGTTACCGTAATATCCAGACATTATTTGACGATTTTGGAACAAAGATTGATAAAGTGGACAATCTGGATGCCAGTATCAGCAGCATAAAATCATACGTGAAATGTTTATCCTGGTTTTCCATTGTGAATTTTATTGTACTGGTTGGATTTATTCTGTACCAGTTAGGCGTATTTTTTTAAAATAAGTATGTAACAAAAAGCCTGGGTTTCACATAAGGCTTTTTGTTTTTTATAAAATGAATCAATTGATAAGCAAAAGAGGTATTAGAATGAGTGAAGAAAAAAAGGTATGGGTCTTAGGACACAAGAACCCGGATACGGATTCCATCTGTGCGGCACTTGCTTATGCAGAGTTAAAGAACCGTAAGGAAGAAGGAAAATATGTAGCAAAGCGTGCAGGCGCGGTAAGTGAGGAGACCCGTTATGTGTTGGATTACTTTGGGGTACAGGAGCCGGAGCTTGTGACGGATGCAGGCGCACAGGCAAAGGATATTGAAATTCGTGAGACCAAAGGTGTATGCAGCCATATTTCTTTAAAACATGCATGGGAGATGATGAAAGATTCCAATGTAGTGACATTGCCGATTATTAATGCAAAGAAAAAACTGGAAGGGCTTATTGTTACTGGAGATATTGCAACATCTTATATGGATGTTTATGACAATCATGTGCTTGCTACGGCGCGGACGCAGTACAAGAATATCGTGGAAACGGTAGAGGGTACACTGCTTACCGGAAATGAGCATGGTTATTTTGTAAAAGGAAAGGTTGTGGTTGCATCCGGCGATGATGCGGTAATGAAAGAGTACATTGAGGAAGATGATTTGGTTATTCTTGCGAATCGTCCGGAATCCCAACGCTGCGCTCTGGAATTAAACGCAAGCTGTATGGTAGTCTGCGCCGGAACAGAAGTTTCCAAAGAGATTTTAGCGATGGCAGAGGAGAGAGACTGCGTTGTAATCAGCACCCCGTTTGATACATTTACTGTAGCCCGTCTGATTAACCAGAGTATGCCGATTAAATATTTTATGAAAAAGGATAATTTGGTTACCTTTGAGCTGGATGATTATGTGGAGGACATCAAAGAAGAAATGTCAAAGGTTCGCCACAGAGATTTCCCAGTATTGGATGAGAACGGCAATTATGTCGGAATGATCTCCAGACGAAATCTGTTGAATATGCAGAAAAAACAGGTTATTTTAGTAGATCATAATGAAAAGACTCAGGCGGTGGATGGTATTGATGGAGCGGAAATCTTAGAGATTATCGATCATCATAGAATCGGAAGTCTGGAGACTATGGGACCGGTATATTTCCGTAACCAGCCGTTAGGCTGCACGGGAACCATTGTTTATCAGATGTATCGTGAACAAAATGAGGAAATTACAAAGCAGATTGCGGGTCTCCTTTTGTCTGCTATTCTTTCGGATACATTAATGTTCCGTTCACCAACCTGTACGCCAGTGGATAAGGCAGCAGCGGAAGACTTGGCGAAGATTGCCGGGGTGGACATTGAGACTCATGCAAAAAATATGTTCCGTGCCGGAAGTAATTTCAAAAATAAGACCATTGAGGAAATCTTTTTCCAGGATTTCAAAAAGTTCAGTGCATCAGACAAAGATTTTGGTGTGGGTCAGATCAGTGCTATGGGCTCAGAGGAACTTATGGCGATTAAAGATCAGATTATCGAATACATGGATACGGTTTTGACAGAGAAAAAACTGGATATGGTATTTATCATGCTGACAGACATTTTGGAAGAAACCACTTATCTTGTATGTGCGGGTGAGGGTTCTGACCATGTGGTAAAGACGGCATTTCAGGAAGAAAAATCGGACGATGTGTATATCTTAAAGGGAGTTGTTTCCCGTAAGAAGCAGCTCATTCCTCCGTTTATGAGTGCAATGCAGCAGTAGGAGCATATCATGAAATTACATCAGTTTCGTAATTCACTGATTTTGTTATTAACAGCAACCATCTGGGGGACAGCGTTCGTTGCCCAGAGCGTTGCTATGGATTATATTGGACCATTTACTTTTAATGGAATCCGTTTCCTGATTGGAGGAACGGTGCTCTTGCCGTTCCTTTTTTTGATGGGAAAGAAAAAAGAAGAACTGTCAGAGACGGTGGGAAAGCAGGAAAAGAAAACCATGTGGTTTGGCGGAATATTCTGCGGAATTTTCCTTTGTATTGCATCTGCATTTCAGCAGTTCGGTATTAAAGGAACCAGTGTTGGAAAAGCGGGCTTTATTACGGCGCTTTATATTATTCTGGTTCCGGTGTTCGGGATTTTTTTACATAAAAAAGCTGGAATGCAGCTTTGGCTCAGTGTCTTGATTGCTATTGCAGGGCTGTATCTTTTGTGTATGAAAAAGGAAACGTTTGCCCTGAATCATTATGATGTGATTTTGCTGTTTTCTGCAGCAACCTTTGCCCTGCATATTTTGTGTGTGGATTATTTTTCACCTAAGATGGACAGTGTGAAACTATCCTGTATCCAGTTTTATGTGTGTGCAATTTTGTCTTTTATCATGATGTTTATCACAGAGCATCCGGATATGTCTGCGATTGCGACGGCATGGAAGCCTATCCTTTATGCAGGCGTCATGTCCTGTGGAGTGGCGTATACACTGCAGGTTGTGGGGCAGAAGGATTTAAATCCGGTTATTGCATCACTTATTATGAGCCTGGAATCTGTGGTGTCTGCGATTGCGGGCTGGCTGATTTTGGGACAGAGACTGACAAAACGCGAAACAGCCGGATGTGTGGTAATGTTTGTGGCAATTATTTTGGCGCAGCTTCCATCTAAACGTGCTGATGGCACACAATAGTAAAAAGGAGTTCTTATGGCAAAACAGATATGGAAACCGGGAAATATGCTTTATCCGCTCCCGGCGGTTATGGTAAGTGTTTCAGATAAAGCAGGGAAAGATAATATCATTACGGTGGCATGGGCGGGAACCGTCTGTACAAATCCGCCGATGGTGTCTATTTCTGTGCGTCCGGAACGGTATTCCTACCATATGATAAAAGAGACGGGAGAATTTGTCATTAATTTGACGACGGAAAAGCTTGCTTTTGCGACGGATTATTGCGGAGTAAAATCCGGCAGAGATGTGGATAAATTTAAAGAAATGCATCTGACAAAAGAAAAGGCAAAGGAAGTACAGGCTCCCTTGATTTTGGAGAGTCCGGTTAATATTGAGTGCCGGGTGAGAGAATGTCGGGAACTTGGTTCCCATCATATGTTTCTTGCGGAGGTTGTAGCAGTACATGTGGATGAGACTTATATGGATGAAAAGGGAAAATTTGATCTGAACGCTGCCGGATTACTTGCTTATTCTCACGGAGAATATTTTTCTTTGGGGAAAAAGCTTGGGAAATTCGGTTACAGCATTCAGAAAAAAAAGACAAAGAAAAAGCGTTTGTAAACATTATTTTAAAAGTAGTTCCATTAAGTAGGCGTAGACCTCTGATGTCTGGTCTTTCCAGTTTGCGCAGATGGCCTCCGCCTGTTCTTTTGTGTGTACCGTCAGGGTAAGATCAATTCTTGTGCTGCCGTGTTCCTTTAACTGACAGCGGACAGCATATTCATTGTTAGTAGTCTTGTAAAAATCGGAAAGAACGGAGTTCTCGTTCTTTAATTCCATTTTATGTTTATCAAAATAGTGCAGAATATCGTTTTGGATGGCAGAAGAAATTTTATCGTGAAAAAATTGAAGGGTTTCCTTACCGGCAGCGGTAATCGTATACTGGGTGTTGCTGTGCGTAGATTCGGTATGGATTAAATCGGTTTCGATTAAGTCGTGCATAACCTGCTGGACAGTAAAGTAATTTGTATATTCTTTTTCCAGAAAAAAATCGGAAATTTGGGTGTTAGTCAGCGGAAAATCTACTTTTTCCAGCATATATAAAACGATCAGTTTGTAAAGTGTAAATGGTTCTGCCATAAGTAAAGACTCCTTTGCTTAATGATCTGGGCAGAGTTTTCCCTGCCATATATCTTTTTCCTTTAAGGTTTTCTGTATTTGATTCAAAACCCGCTTTTTATCTGCGCTCCAAAGTGGGTCAATCAATAATTTTTTCGGACCGTCTCCGGTGAGGCGGTGAATGACGATGCTTTCAGGCAGTCGGGCAATGCAGTCTGCCACGGTGTCACAATATTCTTCTAAAGTGAACACCGGAAAGGGATACATTTCATAGTATGAAGCAAGGTCCGTCCCTTTTAAAATATGCAAAAGTTGTAGCTTCATTCCAAAAATCGGAAGGGCGGAGACGTAGGAGACAGAAGAAAGCATCATTTCTTTTGTTTCTCCGGGCAGGCCTAAAATCAGATGCACAATAATCTTAATATCTCTTTTTTCCAGTTCTGTCACTGCCCGGTCAAAATCGGCAAGAGAAAATCTACTGCGAATAAAAGAGGCAGTGGCAGGGTGAATGGTCTGCAGCCCAAGTTCAATCCATACCGGTTTTATCCGATTTAATTCAGACAAAAGATCGAGAATCTCGCTGGAAAGACAGTCTGGTCTGGTTGCAATGGATAAAATGGCAACTTCCGGGTTTTGGATTGCCTCTGTAAAAATCTCCCGCAGATAGGCTACGGGAGCGTAGGTATTGGTAAATGCCTGAAAATAGGCAATATAGTGTTTACAGGAAACTTTATCCCGGATACGAGACTTTGCCTGTTCTAACTGCGCGGTGATACCAAGGGAAGCAGGAGCGGCAAAGTCACCGCTCCCTCCTGCGCTGCAGAAGATGCAGCCTCTGGTATCCAAGGTGCCGTCCCGGTTCGGGCAGGTCATGCCGCCGTTTAAGGAGAGCTTGTACATTTTCTCACCATAAGTATGTTTTAAATAGGCATCCAGTGAGTAATAACGTTTTCCGTTCCAGAAATCAGGAATTTGTGCTTTCATTGTTTAGTGGATGTGGGATTTGACTGCCTGGCTTACCACTTCGGCTAGCCGTGGATCAAATGCTTCCGGCATAATAAATTCATCATTTAAATCTTCATCGGAAACAAGGCCCGCAATAGCTTCGGCAGCAGCAAGCTTCATTTCTTCCGTAATCTCTGTTGCATGACCTTCCAAGGCGCCTTTAAAAATACCTGGGAAAGCTACAACGTTGTTTACCTGGTTCGGAAAATCACTTCGTCCGGTGCCGACAACCCTTGCTCCGGCAGCTCTTGCTACATCTGGCATGATTTCCGGGACCGGGTTTGCCATGGCAAAGAGGATAGAATCTTTGTTCATGGAAGAAACCATTTCCGGCGTTACGATATTCGGAGCGGAAACACCAACAAAGATATCAGCACCCTTTAAGGCATCTGCCAGTGTACCAGTAGCATGGTTCAAATTCGTGACCTTTGTCATTTCCTTCTGCATCCAGTTTAAATCAGGGTAATCCGGACCGATGATGCCGTAACGGTCACACATGGTGACATCGGAAAAGCCGTAGGTAAGAAGCAGCTTTGTAATGGCAATTCCGGCAGAACCGGCACCGTTAACAACAACCCTGCAGTTCTCTTTTTTCTTTCCGGTTACACGCAGACCATTGATGATGCCGGCGAGAACGACGATGGCAGTACCGTGCTGGTCATCATGGAACACCGGGATATCCAGCATTTCATTTAAGCGTTTTTCAATCTCAAAGCAGCGTGGTGCAGCGATGTCTTCCAGGTTAATGCCGCCGAAAGCCGGTGCGATATTTTTTACCGTGGCAATGATTTCTTCGGTATCCTGGGTATCTAAGCAGATTGGTACAGCATTGACATTTCCAAATTCCTTAAAAAGAACACATTTTCCCTCCATAACAGGCATGGCAGCGTAAGGACCGATATTTCCAAGCCCCAAAACAGCGCTTCCGTCAGATACGACAGCAACGGTGTTTGCCTTTATTGTATAGGTATAGGCAGCGGAAGGGTCCTCTGCAATGACTTTACATGGCTCTGCAACGCCGGGGGTATAAGCGATGGCGAGATCTTCCCTGGTCTTTACAGGAGTTTTGGAGACGGTTTCAAGTTTCCCGTTCCAGTCCTTGTGAAGTTTTAAAGCTTTTTCTTTGTTATCCATAATTGTAGACTCCTTTATGTAAAATTAAATCTTCTTATTTTAATAAGTATAGATTAATGCAACAGCATTATCATAACATTAAGAAAATAACAAATCAAGAAAAATAAGGCTTTCTATTTTGATAGGAAAGTTGTATAATACAAATTATCAAATCTTAGAGAAATTCTTTTTTGAATCCCATACATGTAACGAAAACATAAAAGGAGATATAGAATGAGAGAAAAATATGAAAGTTTGTCTGCGGTCGTGCTGCGTGACCTCGCAAAGTCCAGAGGCTTGAAAAATTTGTCTGGATTAAAGAAGGCAGAACTGGTAGAACTCATGCTGGCAGAGGATGCCCGTCTTGCGGCAGAAAAGACGAAAGAGGAAAAGCAGGATACGGCAGATACAAAAGAAAAGGAAAGACCGAAAAGAGAGGAAAAACGGGAAGAAACAGGTCGTGACGATACCAGAGAGCTGGACAGTGGGATTAAAGCTCACGGTATTTTAGAGGTAATGCCGGATGGATATGGATTTATCCGGTGTGAGAACTATCTTCCTGGAGAAAATGATGTGTATGTTTCTCCGTCTCAGATTCGGAAATTTAATTTAAAGACCGGAGATATCATTACAGGAAATACCAGAATCAAGACTCAGGGAGAGAAATTCAGTGCTTTGCTTTATATTACCTCGATTAACGGCTTTCACCCATCCGAGGCAATGAAACGGAAGAATTTTGAGGATCTGACACCGATTTTCCCGAATGAGCGGCTGAGACTGGAAACGCCGGGGGGCAGTGTTTCCATGCGTATCACGGATCTGGTTTCTCCAATCGGAAAGGGACAGCGTGGAATGATTGTTTCTCCGCCAAAGGCGGGAAAGACCACGCTGTTAAAAGAAGTGGCAAAATCTGTGATTCGGAATAATCCGGAAATGCATGTAATCATTCTTTTGATTGATGAGAGACCGGAGGAAGTAACGGATATCAAAGAAGCCATTGAGGGCAAAAATGTAGAGGTAATTTATTCCACCTTTGATGAATTACCGGAGCATCACAAACGTGTTTCGGAAATGGTCATTGAGCGTGCAAAACGTCTGGTAGAACATAAAAAGGACGTCATGATTCTTCTTGACAGTATCACGCGTCTGGCAAGAGCTTATAACCTTACAGTGCCGCCAAGCGGAAGAACTTTATCTGGTGGTCTTGATCCGGCGGCGCTTCATATGCCGAAGCGTTTCTTTGGTGCAGCCCGCAATATGCGCGAGGGCGGAAGCCTTACAATCCTTGCAACAGCGCTGGTGGATACCGGAAGTAAGATGGACGATGTGGTGTATGAGGAGTTTAAGGGAACCGGTAATATGGAGTTGGTTTTAGACCGGAAACTTTCCGAAAAGCGAGTGTTTCCGGCAATTGACATCACAAAGTCCGGAACGAGACGGGAGGATTTGCTGCTTGACCGTGAGGAGCAGGAGGCCGTTTATATTATGCGTAAAGCTATCAACGGGATGCGTACCGATGAGGCAGTGGAGAGCATCTTGAATATGTTTGTCCGTACCAAAAACAATCGGGAATACGTTCAGATGGTCAAGAAGACGAAAATTATATAAAAACACTTGCATAATGAAAACTCCTGTGATACAATAATAAAGCTGTTTATCGGAAAGAAAAATGAAGAGGTGAAATCATGAGAGAAGGAATACATCCAGATTATTATCAGGCAACTGTTACATGTAACTGTGGAAATACATTCGTTACAGGTTCTACAAAGCAGGAACTTCACGTTGAAATTTGCTCAAAATGCCATCCTTTCTATACAGGACAGCAGAAAGCAAATCAGGCACGTGGACGTATTGAACAGTTCAATAAGAAATACGGCATGAAATAAGTAACAGATTGTTAGGAAGATAAGGTTGAGGTTGTGAAATCTCAACCTTTTTTTAAGACAAGAGACAAAAGGAGCAATTCATGCGATATTCAGGAATTGGCGGGCAGGCAGTTATGGAAGGCGTTATGATGAAAAATCAGGAGCGTTACGCTGTTGCAGTCCGCAAACCGGATCAGGAGATTTCTGTGGAAACCTTTGATTATCCGGGATTAGTTAAGAATAAGACATTAAAAAATGCACCAATTATTCGAGGTGTACTTAATTTTATAGATTCTCTTGTGCTGGGAATGCGTACATTGACTTATTCGGCATCTTTTTTTGAGGACGAGGAAGCGGAAAAAAAGAAGGAAGACCCGGTAAAGGCAGAGAAGAAAGAAAAAAGAGAGATGGGATTTACCGTATGCCTGTCGGTCGTTATGGCGGTTGCTATTTTCATGATACTACCATATTATCTATCTTTGTTTTTTCAGAAATTCGTAACGTCTCCTACCGTGCTTGCATTGATTGAAGGCGTTATCCGTCTGGCAATTTTTGTGGGATATATTCTTTTAATATCCTGTATGGAGGATATTAAACGTGTATTTATGTATCATGGTGCAGAGCATAAATGTATCAACTGTATTGAGCATGGAATGGAGCTGAATGTGGAAAATGTAAGAAAAAGTTCCAGACAGCATAAGCGCTGCGGAACAAGTTTTCTTTTGTTTGTTATGATTGTCAGCATCATCTTTTTTGCATTTATCCGTGTGGATTCACCGATTCTGCGCGTGGTGTTGCGTTTACTTCTGATTCCTGTGGTGGCAGGGGTATCTTATGAATTTATCCGCCTGGCAGGAAGAAGTGATAATGCGTTTGTGAATTTATTAAGTAAGCCGGGGCTTTGGATGCAGGGACTTACAACGAAAGAGCCGGATGACGCGATGATAGAAGTTGGTATTGCTTCTGTGGAGGCAATTTTTGACTGGAGAGCGTACCTGAAGGAGCAGGGCATCGAAGACAAAAAAGAAAACCGGAAGGGATAGGTATGACATATCGGGAAGCGATTGAGACCGGAACGAAGATTCTGGAAAAAGAGAATATTGCGGATGCAAGGTTGGATGCGTGGTATTTACTCCAGATGGCGTGCCGGATTGACAGAAATTTCTACTATTTGCATGAGGAAGAAGAACTGACAGTGGAGCAGCAGAGTGCTTATGAGATTACGTTGCATAAGCGGGCAGAACATGTGCCATTGCAGTATATTACCGGAGAGCAGGAGTTTATGGGGTTGAAATTTAAGGTCAATTCCAATGTACTGATTCCAAGGCAGGATACAGAGACTCTGGTGGAGGAGGCGCTTAAGGTTGTAAAGCCTGGCATGAAGGTTTTGGATTTATGTACCGGAAGTGGTTGTATCATTATAAGTCTTGCAAGGAATGTAGCGGATATCCAGTGTGTCGGCAGCGACATATCTAAACAGGCACTTTTGGTGGCAAAGGATAATGCCAAGCAAAATGAAGTAGAAGTTGAGTGGCAGCGCAGTAATCTGTTTGAAAATATTGTGGGAACCTTTGATTTGATTGTTTCCAATCCTCCCTATATTGCTACCGGAGAAATACCGGGGCTGATGCCGGAGGTCAGGGATTTTGAACCGATGGATGCCTTAGACGGAAAAGAAGATGGTTTGCATTTTTACCGCATTATTATAGAAAAAAGTCCGGAATTTTTAAATCCGGGCGGATATTTGTATTTTGAGATTGGCTATGACCAGGGAGAAGCGGTTCCTGCCATGATGCGGCAGGCTGGATTTACAGAAGTGGAAGTAATACGTGACCTGGCAGGGTTAGATCGTGTTGTTAAAGGAAGGAAATGAGAGTATGTTTGATAAGTTGGAAGATACCGTGGCTCGCTACGAGGAGTTAATGAATGAATTAAGCGAACCGGATGTGGCAAATGATCCGAATCGTTTTAGGCGGCTGATGAAGGAACAGAGCGATTTGACACCGTTAGTGGAGACTTACCGGGAATATAAGCAGAATAAGCAAAACATTGATGAATCCTTAGAGATGTTAAAGGAAGAAAATGATGAGGAAATGCGGGAACTTGCGAAGGAGGAACTGAATGAGTCCCGTGCAAAGGTGGAAGAACTGGAAGGAAAATTAAAGATTCTTCTTCTTCCGAAGGATCCGAATGATGACAAGAATGTAATCGTGGAAATCCGTGCTGGCGCCGGCGGAGAAGAGGCCGCTCTTTTCGCGGCAGAAATCTACCGTATGTATATGCATTATGCAGAGTCACGTCGTTGGAGGGTGGAGACCTTAGAAGCAGATGAAACAGGAATTGGCGGTATGAAATCAGTCAATTTTATGGTTAATGGAGCAGGAGCCTACTCTGTACTCAAATATGAGTCCGGTGTACACCGTGTGCAGCGTGTTCCGGAAACGGAGTCTCAGGGGCGTATCCAGACCTCTACCTGTACCGTTGCGGTAATGCCGGAGGCTGAAGATGTAGATGTGCAGATTGATGAAAAAGATATCCGCATTGATGTTATGCGTGCGTCTGGAAACGGTGGTCAGTGCGTCAACACCACTGACTCCGCAGTACGTTTGACACATTATCCGACAGGGATTGTAATTTACAGCCAGACTGAAAAATCACAGATTCAGAATAAGGAAAAGGCGTTTGCCCTGTTGCGCGCTAAATTGTATGACTTAGAGTTGCAGAAGAAGCAGGATGCAGAATCTGCGGAGCGCCGCAGCCAGATTGGCACTGGCGACCGTTCTGAGAAGATTCGTACCTACAACTTCCCGCAGGGACGTGTGACGGATCATCGAATCGGACTTACGCTGTATAAGTTAGATAAGATTATGAATGGAGATATTCAGGAGATTATTGATGCTTGTATCGCGGCGGACCAGGCTGCGAAATTGGCAAAGATGAACGA
>CAMBKU010000059.1 GCA_945868305.1 uncultured Lachnospiraceae bacterium
GGTTTATTATATGCTATAATAGCAACAACGACAAGAGACTAATTTATTTCAAAATATGAAATAATAGAAAATAGAATAAGGAGGTTATTGTGAAAAAAGTATTAGCATATTTAAAAGGTTATAAAAAGGAGTGCGTGTTTGCTCCGTTATTTAAAATGCTGGAGGCACTATTTGAACTTTTCGTGCCGCTTGTGATGGCAGCAGTTATTGATACCGGTATCGGAACGGGGAATAAAAATTATGTGATTCGAATGTGTCTGCTTTTGGTCACGCTCGGAATTATTGGGCTGGTATGTTCCATTACAGCCCAGTTTTTTGCGGCGAAAGCGGCAGTAGGATTTGCGACGGGACTGCGTCATGCGCTTTTTTCCCATATCCAGAGCCTGTCTTTTACAGAAATGGATACAATCGGGACATCGACCTTGATTACCCGGATGACCAGTGATGTCAATCAGGCGCAGAATGGTGTTAATATGTTTCTACGTCTGTTTTTGCGGTCTCCGTTTATCGTATTTGGTGCGATGGTTATGGCGTTTACCATTGATGTAAAGGCTGCGCTTATTTTTGTTATAACGATTCCGCTTTTGGCAATCGTAGTATTTGGTATTATGAAAATCAGTATGCCGCTTTATAAAAAAGTACAGGAAAAGCTGGATGCCGTGCTTGGAATAACGAGGGAAAACTTAACGGGAGCCAGAGTGATTCGGGCTTTTAATAAAGAAGAAGCGGAGATAGAAAATTTCCGTGGCAAAAATGAGGAACTGACAGATGCGCAGCTCTTTGTCGGCAAGATTTCTGCGTTGATGAATCCGGTGACCTATGTAATTATCAATGTTGCCACAGTAGTTTTGATTTATACCGGAGCGGTTCGGGTGGATACGGGTTATATCACTCAAGGTGAGGTTGTGGCGCTTGTTAACTATATGTCCCAGATTTTGGTGGAACTCATCAAATTAGCGAATCTCATTGTCACTTTGACCAAGGCAGGGGCCTGTATGAACCGGATTGCAGGTGTGCTTGAAATGAAATCGTCCATGGGATTTCCGTCTGCATTACAGACTGGCGAAAGCAATGCAAAAGATGAGATTGCAGTGGAATTTAGAAATGTGGGACTGACCTATGAAGGCGGTGGAGCAGAGTCGCTAAGCGATATCAGCTTTACGGTAAAAAAGGGACAGACTATCGGTGTCATTGGCGGAACAGGTTCTGGAAAATCCAGTTTGGTACATTTGATTCCCCGGTTTTATGATGCGACAAGGGGAACTGTTCTCGTTGACGGAAAAGACGTGAAAACATATACAAAAGAAGAAATTCGTGACAAGGTCGGCATCGTTATGCAAAAAGCCGTTTTGTTTAAAGGTACCATTCGGGAGAATTTAAAATGGGGTAAACGGAATGCCTCGGAGGAGGAAATGTGGGAGGCACTTACCGTTTCCCAATCCAGGGAGTTTGTGGAGAAAAAAGAAGGGAAGCTGGATGCAGAAGTAGAGCAGGGCGGAAGAAATTTATCCGGCGGGCAAAAGCAGCGTCTTACCATTGCCCGGGCGCTCATGAAAAAACCGGAAATTCTGATTCTGGATGACAGCGCATCGGCTCTGGATTTTGCAACGGATGCGGCGCTACGTAAGGCGATTCGGGAAATGAAAGAAAATCCAACGGTATTTATCGTGACGCAGAGAGCGTCTTCTATTTTGTATGCAGATGAGATTATCGTGCTGGATGACGGCGCGGTGGCAGGTATCGGCACGCATGAGGAACTGCTCGAAAACTGTGAAGTGTATCAGGAAATTTATTATTCCCAGTTTGAAAAGGAGGAGAAACGCGATGCTTAAAAAGAAAATAGACGACAAACAGAAAAGTACGTTAAAAAAAGTAATGCGCTATATCAAAAGATACTGGGGATATTTGATTTGTTCTGTTTTGCTTGCGGCGGCAACGGTGATTTCTACCTTATATATCCCAATTCTTACCGGAGATGCAGTGGATTATATTATTGCAGAGGGAAAAGTAGATTTTGCAGGTCTTATGCCGATTTTGGAAAAAATGCTTGTGGTGATTGCAGTTACAGCAGTTGCCCAGTGGGTAATGAATTACTTTAACAATAAGATTACCTATAATATCGTGCGGGATGTGCGAAAGGATGCTTTTGATAAGATTGAAATATTGCCGTTAAAATATATCGATGCCCATTCTTATGGTGAAGTGGTGAGCCGTGTCATTGCGGATGTGGATCAGTTTGCAGACGGTTTGCTTATGGGATTTACCCAGCTTTTTACCGGTGTGATTACAATTGTCGGAACGTTATTTTTTATGCTGAGCGTGAATGTGAAAATCACACTGGTTGTAGTTCTTATTACGCCGGTTTCTTTTCTGGTGGCGGGTTTTATTGCCAAAAAGACGTTTTCTATGTTTAACCTTCAGTCTAAGACCAGAGGGGAGCAGACAGCACTCATTGATGAGATGATTGGAAACCAGAAGGTTGTGCAGGCATTTGGGCAGGAAGAGGAGACTTTAAAGCAGTTTGACGAAATTAACGGAAGGCTGCAGAAGTGTTCGCTGCGGGCGATTTTCTTTTCTTCCATTACAAATCCGGCAACCCGTTTTGTCAACAGTCTTGTGTATACAGGTGTCGGAATCACGGGGGCAATTTCAGCGATTAACGGACGTTTAAGTGTCGGGCAGCTTTCCTGTTTCCTTAGCTATGCAAACCAGTATACCAAACCGTTCAATGAGATTTCCGGCGTGGTGACGGAGCTGCAGAATGCCATTGCCTGTGCGGGGCGTATCTTTGAACTCATTGAGGAGGAACCGCAGATACCGGAGAGGGAAAATGCCGTTTCATTAAAGCAGGTGGATGGTACGGTAAATCTGGAGCATGTGTATTTTTCCTATGAACCGGATAAAAAACTGATTGAAGATTTTAACCTGGCGGTAAAGCCGGGACAGCGCATTGCCATCGTAGGGCCGACAGGCTGCGGGAAGACTACGGTCGTTAATCTGTTGATGCGTTTTTATGATGTGGATAGTGGCAGCATCAGGGTCATGGGAGAGGATATTCGTGATGTGACCAGAAAAAGCCTGCGAGCTGGTTACGGCATGGTATTGCAGGAGACCTGGCTGAAAACCGGAACCATCCGGGAAAATATTATCATGGGAAAACCGGATGCTACTGAGGAGGAAATCATTGCAGCAGCTAAGGCTTCTCATGCGCATAGCTTTATCAAGCGCCTGCCAAAGGGGTATGATACATTTATCACAGAGGACGGCGGAAGCCTTTCACAGGGACAAAAGCAGCTTTTGTGCATTACAAGGGTTATGCTCTGTCTGCCACCGATGCTGATTCTGGATGAAGCTACTTCTTCCATCGATACAAGAACAGAGCTTAAGATACAAAATGCATTTGCGACGATGATGAAAGGGCGTACCAGCTTTATCGTTGCGCACAGGCTTTCCACGATAAAGGAGGCAGATGTAATCTTAGTTATGAAAGATGGCAATATTATAGAGCAGGGAAACCATAAAGAACTGTTGGAAAAAGGCGGTTTTTATGCAAAGCTTTACAATAGTCAGTTTGCAGTATAGATTTCGTTTGACATCCGAAAAACTTTTTATTATAATGTCCTGTGTCACTTGAAAATAAAGGGGTTTTTGCAGGTTGGAGAGAGATGGTTATGAGAGAGGAACTACAGGAAAAATCAGTTGCGGGAAGCAGCAGTATCATAGAGAAGCAAAAAGAAAAGGTAAAGCAGCACGAGGAACATTTCAGACTTTATAATAAAGTCGTTTTTACGGCATGTACATTGTTTGGCTCTATCATTGCAATCTATATAGGCGGATGGGTCATGTTTGCAAAATCTATTCTGGGAACTTATTCGGCTTACACAACAGGTACTCTGACATTTGCATATCTGGTAAAGGCTGCCATAAAATGCATCATGGCATCGACAGCAGCTGGAGCAATCTGGTGCGGCGGATATATTTTAGGGAGAAAGCTGGAACGATAGGCCTGAAATGGCGTTTTAAGATGACAATTCAAAAAGAAGATTTTATCTTGCTCTGCACAAAATAAGTGCAGGGCAAGTTTTATATTAGAAAAAGTTGATGGACAAAAGAAGAAAGGGGCAGAAGATATGGCAAAAGAAAAAGAAAGTTTTTACAAAAAGGTTTTTGTGCTGGTATTGCCGATGGCATTGCAGAATTTGATTAATGTCGGTGTGTCTGCAACGGATGTATTGATGCTTGGGGCTGTGGGAGAAAAGGTACTTTCCGGCTGCTCTCTTGGCGGACAGGTGTTTTGGATTTTGAGTCTGTTTTTGTTTGGTGCGGCATCCGGTGGTTCTGTTTTGGTGGCACAGTATTGGGGAAAAAGAGATACAAAGACTATTGAAAAGATTATGGGAATTGCTATTCTTTTTACGGAAGTTATAGCGGTTCTTTTTATGGCTCTTTCTCTGTTTTTTCCGGCACAGATTATGTCGATTTATACCAATGACCCGGAGGTGGCGGCAGAGGGCATAAAATATATGCGGATTCTGGCGTTTACGTATCCGATTGCAGCTTATACGATGACGTATTTAAACCTGTTAAAGAGTATCGAAAAGGTTGTGATTTCGACTATCGTATATGCAAGTTCTCTGGGCTTAAATATTATTGTCAATGCAATTTTTATTTTTGGACTTTTGGGTGCGCCGAAGCTGGGCGTGCAGGGGGCGGCTATTGGCACGCTTTCGGCTAGATGTCTGGAGCTTATTATCGTCGTGTTTTACAGTAAGTATCGTTGCAAGGAAGTCAGAGTGCATCCGGGAATTATTTTTAAACCGGATAAAATTCTGGCAAAGGATTTTTTCTATTACGCTTACCCTGTCATTCTCAATGAGGTGCTTTGGGGTGTCGGTTATTCTGCGAATACGGCGATTATGGGACGACTTGGCAGCAGTGCGGTTGCGGCGAATTCTGTTGCCCAGGTTATTCGTCAGCTTTCCATGGTGGTCGGCTTTGGGGTTTCCAACGCTACGGCAATCATGATTGGAAAAGCCATCGGAGAAAAGAAAGAGGAACTGGCAAAGGAATATGCAAAAAAACTTATCTGGCTTTCGCTGATCTGCGGAATTGCAGGTGGACTACTGGTGCTTGTTATCCGTCCGTTTATAGTGAGCGTTCTTGGATTTGAAGGAGCAAGTGCAGACTATCTGCGAAACTTCCTTCTTGTCATGTCCTATTACGTAATCGGACAGGCGCTTAACTCGACCCTGGTAGTGGGGATTTTCCGCGCAGGAGGCGATACCAGGTTTGGAATGATTCTTGATATGTCCACACTTTGGGGGTGCTCGATTTTGTTTGGAGCGCTGGGAGCCTTTGTGTTCCATCTCCCGGTCACAGTGGTGTACGTCATTCTCTTAAGCGACGAACTTATAAAGCTGCCATTTTGCTTTATCCGGTATCGGCAAAGGAAATGGCTTAAGGATGTGACAAGGTAGAGAAAAAGGAGAGGAGAACATAAAGATGAAATTTGTAAAGGGAGTAACGTTTGCCCCATTTGCCCCGCAGGGCTGTCTGGGCACAGAAGAAGCATATAAAAGTCTTGAAATGATGAAGAAATGTACCAATGCAGACTTTGTTATTTTAGCACCGGGTGCATTGCAGGAAACACCGAATTCTGAGGAGATTGATTATACCTCCCGTGCGACAATGACAGATGAGGAGTTGATAAGTACCATTCGTTATGCGAAAAGTATCGGTCTTCGCGTGGCGTTAAAACCGACCGTAAACTGTGCAGATGGTGTATGGCGGGGACACATTCACTTTTTTGATGTGGATGTGCCATGTGAGCCGAAGTGGGGGAACTGGTTTTCTTCCTATACAAAATTTCAACTGCATTATGCGAAAATCGCGGAGGAAGAAGGCTGTGAGCTTTTTATTGCAGGCTGCGAGATGGTCATGACAGAGATAAGAGAGGCGGAGTGGCGGAAATTGATTGCAGACATCAAAGAAGTGTTCCATGGCCCGGTCTCCTACAATACAGATAAATACCAGGAAGGCCATGTAACATGGTGGGATGCGGTGGATGTGATTTCCTCCAGTGGTTATTATCCGGCGGATGACTGGGAGAATCAGCTTGACCGTATAGAAGGGGTCGTGAAAAAATTTGACAAGCCGTTCTTTTTTGCGGAGGCGGGTTGTATGTCAACAGCCGGTTCTTCCAAAGTGCCGAATGACTGGACGATAAAGGGAGAACTGGCACTTGCGGAACAGGCACAATTTTATGAGGCGATGTTTGCTGCATGTGGTAAGCGTGACTGGGTATCCGGATTTGGACTCTGGTCATGGAATTATAGACTGCCGGAAAAGGAGGCTGCCCTGCTTGAGAAGGGATATGAGCTGTATGAAAAGCCGGCTGGAGAAGTAATTAAGAAATTTTATGCTCTTTTACGAAAAAATGCGTAAAAAGTGATAAAAATAATGCAAGATAGTTTACATTTTTGGTAGAAATGGAAACGGGCAAGTGCTATAATGGTGTATATATGTGGAAAAAGAAAGAGAGGAAAATTAGATTATGGATTACATGAAAGTGTATGAACAGTGGTGTACAGATCCTTACTTTGATGATGCGACCAAAAAGGAACTTCTTGCCATTAAAGATGATAAAGCAGAAATCGAGGATCGGTTCTACCGTCAGTTAGAGTTTGGTACCGGCGGACTTCGCGGAGTGATCGGAGCAGGTACGAACCGCATGAATATTTATACTGTACGTCAGGCTACGCAGGGACTTGCAAATTATATCATTTCCCAGAACGGACAGGATAAAGGCGTTGCCATTGCATACGATTCCCGTATTATGTCCAAAGAGTTTGCAGATGAGGCTGCGCTTTGCTTAAATGCCAATGGAATCAAGGCATACGTTTTCCCAAGCCTTCGCCCGACACCGGAACTGTCTTTCTCTGTGCGTGAACTTCACTGCATTTCCGGTATCGTAATCACTGCAAGCCATAACCCGAGAGAGTACAATGGCTACAAGGTATACTGGGAGGATGGTGCGCAGATCACACCGCCTCATGACAAAAATATTCTGGCAGAGGTAGCAAAGGTTACTGAATTTTCATCCGTTAAAACAATGGATAAGGATGAAGCTGTAGCAAAGGGACTTTACAATGTCATTGGTGAAGATATTGATGATAAATATATGGAGCAGTTAAAGAAGCAGAGTATTCATCCTGATATCATCAAAAAGATGGCAAAGGATATCAAGATTGTGTATACACCGCTTCATGGAACCGGAAATCTCCCGGTACGCCGTGTATTAAAAGAGCTTGGCTTTGAGCAGGTGATTGTAGTTCCGGAACAGGAAAAACCGGACGGCAATTTCCCGACTGTTTCCTACCCGAATCCGGAAAGCCCAGCAGCATGGGAACTTGCTCTGGCACTGGCAAAGAAGGAAGATGCGGATATCGTGCTTGCAACGGACCCGGATGCAGACCGTCTTGGCGTATACTGCAAGGATACAAAGACCGGAGAATATGTAAGCTTTACCGGAAATATGTCAGGTATGTTGATTGCAGAGTATATTCTTCGTGAAAGAAAAGCAACCGGAACCATGCCGGCAAATCCTGCATTGGTTGAGACAATCGTTACTACAGATATGGCAAAGGTAATTGCTGCAGATTATGGTGTAAAATTAATCGAAGTGCTGACCGGATTTAAATATATCGGCGAGCAGATTCGTTGGTTTGAAGAAAACAATACATACAATTATGTGTTTGGTCTGGAAGAAAGCTATGGCTGTCTGGCAGGTACCTATGCAAGAGATAAAGATGCCTGCGTTGCAGTTATGATGTTGTGTGAGGTTGCTTCTTATTATAAAGCTCAGGGTAAGACCTTATGGGATGCTATGCTTGATATGTATGAAAAGTATGGCTATTTCAAGGAAGGTCTTGAGACACTTACTTTAAAGGGTATCGACGGAGCAGAACAGATTCAGAAGATTATGACCGATATGAGAAACAATCCGCCGAAGGAGCTTGGTGGTTATCAGGTTGTAGCGGTACGTGACTACAAAGAAGATACCAGAAAAGACCTTGTAACCGGAGAGGTTACAAAGACTGGACTTCCGGAGTCCAACGTATTGTATTATGAATTGACTGACAATGCATGGTGCTGTGTAAGACCTTCCGGTACAGAGCCAAAGATTAAATTTTACTTTGGTGTAAAGGGTACTTCTGTTCAGGATGCAGAAGCAAAGATGGAGGCTGTAAAGGCTGATATGTTAAAGGCTGCAAAAGCGGAATAAAAACAGATTTGAAGAAAAGAGGGCTGCTGCGTAAAGTAGAGATACTTGGCGGCAGCCTTGTTTTTATATTAATTATTTACGAGATAAGATGGGAGATTGGATATGAAAAAAAGAATACAAAAATGGAACGCGGCTGTAATCATCATCCTGGCGCTTTTGATTGCAGCACTGTTTCTGCTGATTATGGACCTGACAAAATTTTTAGTAAGAAGTGTAGTGACAATGCCGGGGTATGGGGTAACTTTGGTTTCAGAGCTTGTGGATGTAGCATATGTCATGGTGGTACTCGTGGTATTGGGCTATCACAAAATCCTGCAGGAGAAAGGGGAAGGATTTTTAAGGGGTTTTTATATCGGTGGATTTATGACGGCATACTGTATTTACGAAGTGTTTGGACAGTTCTATTTGCAACGTATGGCAAAAGCAGAGGCACAGCCGTTTTTTTATATACTAATGTTTATAGCGGCAGTGTTTTTGATTGGCGTTAATGAGGAAATAGTGTTCCGTGGAATTATTCTAAATCTGTTTTTGGATAAGTTTGGGAATAGCAAAAAGGGGATTCTTACTTCTACGATTTTAAGCGGTGTGATTTTTGGAGCAGTGCATTTGACGAATATTTTCTCCGGTGTTTCTGTGGGTAGTGCAACCATACAGGCGGTGGAGGCAGCGCTTCTTGGTATTCTTTTTGCACAGATTTATCTGCGAAGCGGAAACATCTGGATTACGGTGATTTTCCATGCGTTAACGGATTTTGCATCTATGCTTCCAAGCGGAATTTATGGCGCAGGAAATGCGGTAGATACCATTAATAAACTGTCGGCAATTAACTTTATTGCAATTCCGGTTTTCCTTATTCCGGTGCTTGTTTTGTTCCGCAAAAATAAGTTGGAGGAATTGGTGCAGAAACGGAATGGCGTGGCGGTGATGCCATCAGAGGCAGAATGTGAACATACGGCAATCGTGTCGCTGATTCTTGGTATTATTAGTATTACAATGAGCTGTATGGGATACGGATTGGCATTTGGCGTGGTGGGAATTCTCGGTGCTTACATTGCCTTAAAAGACGGTGGAAAAAAGAGTGGAATGATCATCGCAGGATTTGTTACTTCGGCAGTGGGAATTGCTATTTCGGTAATCGCAGTGGCATTTATGCTGTGCCTTATGCCGGAAATGGCGGGGACAGATATTTTAAGGAGGAGTCTCTAGTGGAAGAACAAAAAAAGTGTATGGGTGTGGAAAAATTGACAGATAACCGTTTTTTGAATCTGTATCACATAGATGCAAGGTCAAGAAACGGCGAGCCGTTCGATTACTATTTTGCATCGAGAAACCAGGAGAATGCGATAAAAATTAAAACCCGTGAAGTAAGACCGGAGGGTATTGTGATTTATCCAGTTTTAAAGGAAAATCCGGGAAAAGTTGTGATGATAAGGCAGTATCGCTATCCGTTAGACGCCTATGTCTACGAATTCCCGGCGGGGATTATTGATCCTGGAGAAACGAAAGAGATGACAGCAGTCCGGGAGATGAAAGAGGAGACGGGGCTGGATTTTACTGTTTATGATGGCGGAAATGAAAGTTTGCGCAATCCGTTCTTTATTGGTCCCGGTTTTACGGATGAGAGTGATGCAGCAGTTTTTGGTTATGCTTCCGGTGAGGTGGAGAAGAAATACCGTGAGGACACGGAGAGCCTGGAAGTGGTATTCGTGGATAAGAGTGAGGCAAGGCGTATTTTAAAGGAAGAACGTCTTTGCCTGCGAGCGGCATTTCTGTTGATGGAGTTTTTACAGATGGATGAAGCAGAGCCATTTGCGTTTCTCAATGTATGAGAAGTTAAATTAATCAGTCTTGGCGCAAAAAATGAGAAATTCATAAGCAAAAATTAGGTATACGAAGAAACAATCTTATGCTATGTTAAAAATACAAAAGAAACGGAACATAAGGAGGAGAAGATAATGTCAGTTGCTTATTATGAGCAGGAAAGAATTTTCAAACTGGATACACCGAATACGAGTTATATCATTGGAATCGTGGACGCAGAGAATTTTGTCGGCCATGTGTATTATGGGGAAAAGCTGCAGGACTATCATGTCGGTTATCTGATGGGAACAGAGGAAGCACCATTTGTGCCATCTAAAAACAACAGAGACAGGGTTTCCTTTTTGGACAGTTTTCCAATGGAATATCCCGGCGCGGGACTGGGAGACTATCGCGGAAGCTGTATTGAAGTAAGGACAGAAGAAGGACATACTGCAGTGTCTCTTTCTTATGTATCTCATAAGATTTATCCGGGAAAACCGAAGCTTGCTGGATTGCCGGCTACTTTTGCCACAGAGGGCGAATGTGATACACTGGAGCTTTATTGTGAGGATAAGGCATTGGGATTACAGGTGGTGCTTCTTTACTCGGCATTTCATGATGTGGATGTCATTGCAAGAAGCGTAAAAGTTATCAATAAAGGGGAGAAAGGTATTTATCTGACCAAGGTGCTTTCTTCCTGTGTGGATATGGATAATCAGGATTTTGAGTTGCTAACTATGCATGGTTCCTGGGCTAGAGAGCGCATGATTGAATATCGAAAAGTGGGACACGGCTATCAGGGCGTTGAGTCCTTCCGTGGGGAATCCAGTCATCAGGATCATCCGTTCATGGCATTAAAGGCAAAAAATACGACACAGGAGACTGGAAGCATTTACGGATTCCATTTTGTATATTCTGGAAATTTTGTTGGGCAAGTGGAGCTTAATCAGTTTGATACGGTACGTGCCTTGATGGGTATTCACCCGGAAAACTTTTGCTGGAAACTGGAAAAGAATGATTCTTTCCAGGCACCGGAGGTAGTGATGGTGTATTCTGCGGAAGGTCTGGACGGTATGACACACAATTACCATGAGTTATATCGAAACCACCTGATTCGCAGCGAATACAAGAACAAAAAACGTCCAATTCTGATCAATAACTGGGAGGCAACCTATTTTGATTTTAATACGGAGAAACTTCTGGATATTGCAAAGACTGCGTCAGAACATGGAATTGAAATGTTAGTTATGGATGATGGCTGGTTCGGACATCGCAATGATGATAATAGCAGTCTTGGGGACTGGGATGTCAATGAGAGTAAGATCACCGGAGGGCTAAAGCATCTGGTAGATGAGGTAAATAAACTGGGTATGAAGTTTGGTATCTGGTTTGAACCGGAAATGATTTCACCGGATTCTACTCTTTATAAGGAACATCCGGACTGGGCACTTCAGATTCCGGGGCGCCTGGGTTCTCTGTGCCGTAATCAGTATGTGCTGGATCTCACCAGAGAGGATGTAAGAGAACATACTTATGAAAGCGTTGCGAAAATTCTGCGCAGTGCAAATATTGAATATGTAAAATGGGATATGAACCGTCAGCTTACAGACATTGGAAGTTTTGCGCTTCCGGCGGACAGACAGGGAGAAATCTATCACCGTTATGTACTTGCGGTATATGAACTGCAGGAGCGGTTGATTCAGGAATTTCCACATTTGTTGTTGGAAAACTGCTCCGGCGGTGGTGCGCGGTTTGATCCGGGTATGCTTTATTACAGCCCTCAGATTTGGTGTTCTGATGATACGGATGCCGTAGAGCGCTTAAAAATCCAGGAGGGCACGGCACTCGTTTACCCGTTGTCTACAATGGGTGCCCATGTATCAGACTGCCCGAATCATACGGTAGGAAGAAATACGCCGTTTGAGACTAGAGGATATGTAGCGCTGGCAGGAACCTTCGGCTATGAACTTGATATTACAAAAATTTCAGAAGAAGACCGAAAAATGATACCGGAGCAGGTGAAGATGTATCATACTTATAACGATCTGGTGCGTGAAGGTGATTACTACCGGATTGCGTCTTATCGTGAAAATCATTATTTTGACTGCTACGAGGTAGTATCTAAGGATAAGAAAGAAGCACTTGTTACTTTTGTTCAGGTATTAAACCGTCCTAATTATCACAGTCGGAGAATCTGTTTGAAGGGATTGGACCCGGAGAAGAAATATCGGCTGGAGGGAGCAGAAGACGGACGTATTTATACAGGAGATACGCTGTTAAAAGCGGGAATCCGCGTGGAAAATCCGTGGGGAGATTTTAAAGCCAGACTGCTTCATTTTGTAGAAGTTTAAATATTTTGCGGATATAAGGTATAAAAAAGCTTCCGCCTGACATGAAAATCATGTTCGGGCGGAAGTTTTTTGATATATGAAGAAATTGATTAATTGTAGCTGTCTACGTTGCCACTGTCAACTTTTTCAAATGGAACCCAGATGTATTTGCTATCCTCGGTAACACCTTCTATATCGTCGACGGATTCCCCTTTTGCAAGGCGGATAGCTGCCAAGACGGCTGCCTCACCCTGGCCTTTGGCGGATTGGTAAACGGTGAATGCCATGTCTCCGTCTTCTATGGCTGCACATCCATCGGCGGTGGCATCTACACCGAGAACCGGAAGAGAACTTAAATCAATACCTTCTTCCTTACATGCTTCGATGACACCGAGTGCCATGGAGTCATTGTTGCAGATGACGCAATCAGGAGTTGCGCCTGTGGTTAAAAATACCTGAAACATTTCTTTGGCGCGGTCAGCATCCCAGTTTGCATAGTCGTCAAATACATAATTTATGGTCTTTCCACTGGCTTCTAATGTCCTCTTTGCACCGCTGGTTCGACCAGTGGTAGCGGAATGATTCTTCGGTCCTTTTAATATTACGACATTTAATTCGTCTTTTCCGGAAAATGTATCTAAGATGTATTCTGCCTGATATTGTCCGGCGGTCTTTTCGTCAGAGCCAACATAAATATATTGTCCGGCCTTTAAATGTTTATCGTCTGGGCAGGTGTTGATAAATATAATCGGAAGATTTCCGGCGCTGGCTTTTAATTCTACTACGGTATCGGTAGATACCGGGCTGCAGATGATGACATTATAGCCATCAGCTTCTGCGGATTTTATAAAAGAGACCTGATTCTCAATGGAGCCTTCTGCGTCTTTTACGTCAAGCTGGACACCGTCTTCCGAAGCTGCTGCCTGGGCGGCTTCTACCAATGACTGACGGAAAGTGTCGGTTTCGTTTAGTGCTAAAAGTATTTTAATGCCTCCGTTTCCGGTGTTGGAAGAACCGCTCCCGCATCCGGTAAAGGCTGTCAAAATAAAGATTACGGCAGCCAAAAGGATTCCAAGTTTTTTTTTCATGATTCATTCGCTCCCTTCGATATTTTGAACATGCTGACCTGATTTGCCAGTTCCTGTGCAGAACCTGTCAGTTCCTGTGCATCACTTGCCACGGTTTCGCTGTTGCCGGTAATATTGTTTGCCTGTTCTACCATGGTATCTGAGGTAGCAAGAATTTCTTCGGAGCTTGCTGCCTGTTCCTCGGAAATAGCAGCAACGTTGCTTGCAACATCATCTACTTTTTCTACTTTCTCGATCATCTGCTGTACCAGATTGTTTACGGCATCAATATTACTGAAAATAACGTCAAAGGTCTTTAATGCGTCTTCTACAAGACGGCTGCTGTCGTTGATGTTGTCAGCACTGTCGTTAGCCTGGCTTACAGCATCTTTGACAAGGCTGTTGATTTCGTGAATCAGGTCTTCGATGTTTCGAACAGAATCCGCACTCGTCTGGGCAAGTTGTCCAATCTCACCGGCTACAACTGCGAAGCCGCGTCCTGCTTCTCCGGCTCTTGCAGCTTCAATGGAAGCGTTTAAGGATAACAGATTGGTCTGGTCTGCAATATTGCCAATTACGTTTGTAATATTGGTAATCTCGCTGGAAGCTTTTCCAACTTTGTCAATGGCCTGCTGCAGGCGTGTAACAGATTCATTGATATCCTTCATAGCGGTGCCGACGCGCTGCATATCGGATTTACCCTGGCGGGAAATGGTTACGGTTTCCTGCATCTTTTCGTCCACATCTTCGCTGTCCCGTCTGGTGTCGGCAACAACCATGGCGAGAGTGGTTGCATTTTCAGCAATGTCATTGACCGAAAGAGAAAGCTGTTCTACTGTATTATTTAATTCTTTCATAGACTGGCTTTGCAGGGAAGATGCGTCATACATCTGGGCAGAAACATTATTGCTGCTGTCTGCCTGTACGCGCAGTTTGTCTGAGACATCGTAAATAGAAGAAATCATGCTGCGCATGTAAACTACAAATTTCTCCACACCCTTGCCCATGAGTCCGATTTCGTCGTTGCTATTTACATTGACATTCACGGTAAAGTCGCCGTCAGTCATGGAGGTAATGATATCTGTCAGCTCTTTTAACGGTTTTACAGTAACATGAATAACACGGTCAATTAAAATAGCAAGAAGCAGGACAGAAATAAGTCCAATAACAATCATGGCTGTACGGACTGTATTGACATCTTTATAAATGAGTGAAGTGGGAATATAGGAGACTAAAATCCAGTCCGTTCCCGCAATTTCTGAAAAAGCAGTCATGTTTTTGTCGATTTCAACAGTGCTATAATCTCCGGCAGAAATTTTTTCTGCGACATTTTGCATAAAAGCATTATCGGAGTCCGTGATTTTGGTGGAGATCAGGCTGCTGTCACGGTGTGCAAGTATGGAATTGTCTTTGGGGTTGACTAAAAAAGCCTGTGCCTGATCCATTTCAATGTAACTGTTTACAATAATGCTGACACGATCCAGTGAAAGGTCGGCAGAGATGACCTTTAAAGTGCCGGAGCCATCATTTAAAATGCCGGAAGCACTGATAACAGCATCTCCGTCGCTGTTTGTGTAGGCGTCTGTAAATCCCATGTTAAGCCGGGTTGCACCGCTTTGATACCAGACGGAATCTGTTGGATTGCTTTCTTCCCTTTTGGAGCCAGCGGCGGTTAAGAGATTGCCCTTTTCGTCAGCAATGTATAAACCGTCCGGATAGTTGTCATTGTAACCGTAATATTCGTTTAGCATAAGCTGCAACTGATCATCGTCCGGTTTTATGCCTTCGATTGTCTGTTTTGCGACCTGAAAAGCTGCCAGGTTCTCGTTTAGCCACGCTTCAATCTCGTTTGACTGGTTTTCAATCGAAGAACTTAAAAGATTCATAGAGTAATTTGTGATGATTGCTTTGGAAATGAAATAAGATATTCCGGTAAGCAAGAACACAATAATAATGGTAAGTGGAAGTATGGTTCCAAGAAGCTTCGCTCTAATTGGGCGGAATCTTCGGGGAGCCGTTTCCTTTTG
>CAMBKU010000060.1 GCA_945868305.1 uncultured Lachnospiraceae bacterium
CCGCCTCCTTTGCTTTTGTTAAGCAAAAGTTATCAAAAGCTTCGGCAAAAAACTGTCGGTTTATCTTGCCGTTTTCTACGATTTCGGTCGATTTTCGTCGACAAAAATCAAAAAAAATCTCTGTACTCTTTTATTTTCCTCTCTCAAAAAATGTCGAAAAATATTGAGACAGTCACTGGAAACTTCCTTTAGGTGTATGGCAACAAAAAAAGCACGGCAACTGTTTTGCCATGCTTTTTCTTCCGCCTTATTCCTTTATGTATTCCTTAATTACTGTCGAAACATTTCTACCATATTCGCAATAAATTCCGCATTCGTCGGACGTCCAATCTCACTGTCCCAGCGATGCGGATAATAACGCATCAGATTCACCATATTTGATTCCTGCCATGTATACTCTATGGCATCACGTATTCCTTTCTCTACGCCTCCCACTGAAACACCATGCCTTTCAGCCAGAACAGGATAGATATCATTCGTAATCTGCAATTTTTTTCTGTCCTTGTTTTCCAATTCAATGCAAATTGCCTCCGCCAGAAAAACCGTTCCACGCTTCTGGGAACTGAATCCCATCCGCTCCAGTTCATGACGCACATACGTCAACTGGTATTCCCGTTCTCTCTCCAGATTATATTCCGCCGCCAGAACCTGCGTACGATCTGCTGACTTCTTTTTATAATACGGATATGTCATCTGAATAATCTCAAGAACATTCTCCGGAGAATATGCCCCATTATTCTTCTGGTATACGAAATCAGAACCCAGTTCCCGCACACAGCTTAATACGGATTCCGAACAGGTATTGGTAACTGTTATAATTTCCGGAAGCCGTTCCATTTTCCGCCGCATTTCTTCCAGCAGGTGCATTCCATCTCCTTCCTCTAACTCCAGATCTAAAAGCATGACATCCACCTGCAGTTCTAAAAGCATCTGGATTGCCTCGCTCTGTTTTCCAGTCATTCCTACCAGGGAAAACTCCCCATTATTCCGTATCGCTATCTCAAAAGACTGACGAACCATCACGTCATCTTCTACCATTAATATTCTTATCATTTCACAAATCCTAACCCTTTATAGCCTGTCTGCCATGCATTAATTCTAATCCCATTCTGGTCATCTCTGCAATACTCTGTCTGCTTTCTTCGTCAAAATATTCCCAGATTTCATTCAGCATATTAAAATTCTCCACATGCCCGCTCAGCAAATAAGATGGGTTGCAGCGGAATTTGCGGTAGACATTCCAAATCAGTTCAATATCCATATCACTTTCGCCCTTTTCAAGCTTGCGATATTTCTTGATTCCCACTTCAAGCTTCTCTGACATTTCAAACTGCGATAAAGAATGCATACTTCTCAGCTTATATAATACGGTGTCCTCCTCATCGTCCAATACCTGACGAAGACGCCTCAGTTCTTCTCTATAATATTTCAATTTATCTTCTGCTATGTTGTCAGCAGTCCGGTTAAGCCCTGCTTCTACCAGCCAAACAATCAACTTCATGAGTTCTTCCTGCTCCTCCCATAAGGTGACGCCGGTTTGCTCAATCAGTAATTCAATCGCACCGGTTTTTCGATGTTCTCCCGTGACAACATAATCAATGTCCATTCCCTGCCTGACATATTCCTTCAGTGTATCCACCTGATAGCGGTTCCTCCCGGATTCCAGACGACAGACCTGCGCCTGACTCAAATTTGTATCCTTGCTGATGTCTACCTGTGTCTTTCCCATCTGCCTGCGGAACTGGACAATTCGATTTAATACCTCTTGATATTCACTTTCCCGCATAACGCACTATCTCCATTTATATGGATATTGTACGCAATAAATATATTCCTATCAGTATGCCGTTTGCGTATATAATATTTTTCTGGCATTCCTCCTCATTTTCGAAATGACTGCTTCGCCTTAACAAGAGAATAATCCGTACAGACCGGATAATCCTTTCCCTCCTCCTGCATCAATACAGCATCTATTTCATAAAGCTGCCTTAAATTCTCTTTTTTTATTACCTGTGACGGTGCTCCGGCAAACAGAATGTTTCCCTGCTTTACGCCAACAATATGACCGGCAAATTTTGCCGCATGGTTCAGTTCATGGATGACTGCGACAATCGTCGTTCCTTCCTCCCGGTTCAATCTCTGTAAAAGTTCCAATATCTCAAGCTGATGTGCCATATCTAAATAAGTAGTCGGTTCATCCAACAACAGAATTCCCGTTTTCTGCGCAAGAGCAAGCGCAATCCATACCCTCTGCCTTTGCCCACCGGAAAGTTCTTTTACCAGACTGTCTTTCCATCCTGTAACTCCTGTTTTCTCCATAGCCCATTCAATGATTTTTCCATCCTCCTTTGTAAAACCTACAAAGGGTTTCTGATAGGGAAACCTCCCATAGCTTACCAGTTCTTTTACCGTAATACCGTCAGGAACCAGTGGACTTTGCGGCAGGAATGCCAGTTTTTTTGCAATTTCCTTCTTTGAAATTTCAGAAATTTTTTGTCCATCAATGCATATATCCCCTTTTTTTACCGGAAGTACTCCTGCAATACATTTTAGCAGTGTGGATTTTCCGCATCCATTTTTCCCAATCAGCATGGTAATCTTCCCCTCCGGCACTTTTAAATCCACATCGGAAAGGATGGGGCGCTCACCATAGGATGCCTCTAAATTCTTTATCTCGATTTTCATATTCTGTCTCCTTTTTTTCTCACGGCTGGTCAAACATCAGATAAATAAAATACGGCACTCCAAAAATGGAAACCAAAATCCCAACCGGTATCTCTAACGGTGAAAACAGATTCCGGGCAAAGGTATCTGCTACAACTAAAATCACTGCACTGATTCCCGCGGCCAAAGGCAGACGGACACTGTGTCGTGAAGCAGTAAGGCGCTTTGCAATCTGCGGCCCAAGTAATCCCAAAAAAGCAATATTTCCGGCTACCGCCGTGGCAAGTGAAGCAAGGGCGGCCGCCGCAAGAAACAAAACAATCCTTTCTTTTTGCACCCTAACCCCAATTCCCCCTGCAAGCTCATCCCCCAGCATCATTGCATCCAATATCCGGCTGCGGCTAACAATAAAAAGAATCAGTAAAATAAGCGGCGGCAAAACGATTTGAATATATTTCCAACTGCTGCCCCAAAGACTGCCGTTCGTCCAGGTTAATACCTGATTAAAATCGCCTTTTGACATATTTAATTGATAAAACATAATAATTGCAGAAATTCCTGCATTCACGCCAATTCCTGCAAGAAGAAAACGTACCTGCCGAATCCCCTTTTGATATGCAAGCAGATAGATCAACGATACGGAAAACAAACCACCTGCAATAGCAAGCATTGGCATGGCAATCATACGGGATGCAGGAATCGCAGAATAATAGGCTGCACCGCCTCCTGAAATCCAAAGCACTGCAAAAAGCGCCGCACCGCTGTTGATACCAATAATTCCCGGCTCTGCCAGTGGGTTTCCCGTAATTCCCTGTAAAACGCAGCCGGAAATTCCAAGGGCGGATGCCACCAGTATTGCCAGCACCGTTCGCGGCAGACGAACCTCAAAGATTGTAAAGTTTCCATATTTCGTTCCATTTCCAAGCAGCGTCTGTATGACCTCCGAAAACGACATACGGTAACTGCCAAGCATAAGAGCAAATGCCACTGCCGCAAACAAAAAGAGTATACAGACAATAAAACTACGTCTATCCTTTTTGTGACGTTCCATTTAGTTTTTCTCCTTTCGCACCAGCATCAAAAAAAACGGCACCCCGACAGCCGCCGTAAACAGCCCCACCGGAAGTTCATAGGGTGCAAAAAAGATGCGTGCCGCCAAATCCGCAAATACAAGCGTCACACTTCCGTACAAAAAGGAAACAGGCATCAGTATCCGATAATCCCCTCCAATCAATTTCCGCACGATATGCGGAACAAACAGACCAATAAAACTTATATTCCCGGCAGCAGCCACACAAACTGCACAGATTGGAACCAAACAACCAAGCATCTGTATTTTTACTTTTTCAGGCGCAACACCAAGTCCTGTCGCCGCTTCCTCTCCAATGCTTATAATATTTAATTTTCCCGCCAAGGCAATCGCCCAAAAACCACATATGCCTCCTATGCCCGCAAGGAAAACAACCTGCCTCCATCCGGCCTGCCGCAAACCTCCTGCCACCCAGAATGCAAGTTCCTGTGAGCGGTTTGTTAAAAGCGCTACAATAGACGCTAACGATAAAAAGAAGGTACTCATAGCCGTTCCCGCTAAAAGCAGTTTTTCCATACTCCCCTTCTTGCCCCGCAACGTAAAAAGAAAGAGTACTATTCCACTGATACCCGCTCCTGCAAGTGCCATGGAAAATTTTCCCGCTGCCCCACAAGCCGCCGGAAACGCCGTAGCAAGTGCCACCGCAAAGGCTGCCCCCTGTGTAACTCCGAGCATAGACGGCTCAGCAAGCGGATTTTTAAGCACTCCCTGCATCATACATCCTGCAAGTGCCAGAAGCCCTCCGGTCAACACACCGCTTAACATCCGTGGAAGCCTGACACCTGTCACCAATTTATCATTCAGTGTTCCTTCATAAGCAAAAAAAGCATGAAAGATTTCTTCTGCTGAAATATCTCTTGCCCCCAGCCGTATGGAAAGAAACATACCGTAAAATAACAGCAGCAAACCTGCTACTGTTATCATCTTTGCTTTCCGACTCATTCTCTTTTCCATCATCTGCCTTATTCTTCTGTCTGCGCTGGTTCCGCTATCTGCGGTATTCCTTCCACCTGCTGCGCCATAAGTGAAGAAAATTCATCTAAAAATACTGTCTTTCCGATACAACTATAGCCAATGTTAAAATATGGGCTGGCTGGAAGTTCCGCCACATTTCCCGCTTCTACTGCACGCAGGCTCTGGTAAATATCATTTGCACGAAGGCTCTCCAGATCCTCATCGGTTCCTACCACAACCATATAATCTGCATCAATTTCTGCAAGCCCCTCATAGTTAATGACCGGCAGACTGATATTTTCCTGTACCGGCATATTTTCCGGTTTCTTTAATCCCATATCATCATACAGAACACTTCCGATTCCTGCCGCGTCAAACACAAAAAGCTGTCCGCCGCTGGCAAGCATTGCGAAATAGGTTGCATCCTCCCCATAGACTGTTTTTATCTCTACTCCGGCTTCTGCTGCCTTTGCCTCGTAATCGGAAAGCCACTGCTCTGCCACATCTTCTTTTCCAAAAATTTCCGCGAATGCACGGATATCTTCTCTCCAGTCAATCTGCTCCAACTCAACCATGACAGTCGGTGCAATCTGCTGCAATTGCTCATACATCTTTTCCTGGACATTGGAAATAATGATAAGATCCGGCTCCAGTTTTAAAATTCCT
This sequence comes from uncultured Lachnospiraceae bacterium, assembly GCA_945868305.1. Classification (GTDB taxonomy): domain Bacteria; phylum Bacillota; class Clostridia; order Lachnospirales; family Lachnospiraceae; genus Roseburia_D. The sequence continues at coordinate 5,375 of CAMBKU010000060.1, forward strand.
TCTATATCCATCGTATCCTGCATACTGTAGCCCAAAATCTCTGCTCCTTCTAACGTATGCTCAAGATATGACGGAAATCTGGTATAATCATATGCATCGGAATTTGCCGTTCCAACGACAGAATATCCAAGGATAGAAAGAATATCGCTATTTCCGCTCAAATCCACAATCCGCTCCGGATTTTCCGGAATTTCTACAGATGTATAACCCATCTGTTCCGTTGCTTCTTCTACTGCACTCTCATTTTCCTGATTTTCTTTTATCTCAGATTTCTTTTCCTCCTTGCCGCATCCCGCAAGTACTCCTGCAGAAACTGCCATAACGGCAACAATCGCTGTCCATCTTTTTTTCATTCTTCTGTCTCCTTTGTTTTGCCATATTTTGGTTAGTTGCATCTAACATCGTGTGGCAATTATAACAAAGGACTTTTCGCATTGCAACAGGATAAAACACCTTAATATTTTCCTTATTTTCCAATATCTTCCGCAACACCGATAAAAATTGGAAGATTTGTATCATCATCCACGATTGCATATACGAATGGGCGATTCAAATAGACTTCCTTCGGCTGTTCCTGCCCCGGTGCCGCTGACAATGCAGCAATCTCTACTGCTGTTACCGCCCCAGCTTTGGTTCCCTGTGCATCAACTTCAATATGTGTCTTATGCAATACCCGGTTAATCCATACCTTCTCTGCGGAATCCTCAAAAATCCCCGGAAATTCTGCCTTTTCTTTGTCAAAAGCCAAAGGCATTCCAAGACTGCTAAGCACATCAGAAAGCTCTAATGCAGTATCCGCTTTAAACTCTGGCAAATGCGTAATCACTTTTGCATCTTCTTCCTCTTTCAACAGTTTTAGAAAGGTTTCTCCATCGAGCTGGTTTACATAATCATCTATTGTAATTCCTTCCTCTGGCAGCAACGCTACAAATGAATAACCCTCAGCGTATGGTTTTCGGAATCCGTTTTCCTTTTCTCCGTAAAGATATCTGTTCTCCTCAGAATTCATCATGGCAACCGTCTTTTCACTTCCGTCTACACAGGTGAACACTTCATCCTCCGTGATATCTGTTTCCCGGTATATTTCCTGCCACTTTGCGTCAAAGGAGGACGCATTGATGAGATACATCTGCGCTTCTTCCGGTATCTGGTTTAAAATTTCCTTAATATTTCCCTCTGTCTTCTCATTTACCCAGTCATTGATATCTTCTACCGTCTCCTCATCAAACGGTGCACTAAAAATATCCGCACCAAAATCCACACCATTTTTCTCCAAAAAATCTTCCTTCGGCTTAACCGCCTCTTTTCCCGTGCGTAACCAAATAGAATTTGCCTCGATAAAAGAAGCATCCTCTTCATTGGTCAGACCGTCGGCAAACGCGACCAGGTTTTTTCGTCCTTCTTCTCCGGACAAACCTTCATATAATACCGCATCTATCTGTTTTTCTGTTTCACCATCTGCACCGAATCCTGCCATTTCGAGAGCTGTCATTACGGAAAGCGGTGAAACGAACGTATTTTTTACTGCTTCATTCCTGGATTTTCTTCCCTCCCTCAACAGATTGAAAGAAAAATCTGCGTAAGCAGCACAAAATTCTTCGGAAACTTCCCCATCTGCTGCCTGTGTCTCTTTCTGATACTGTGCAGACAATTTTTTTGTCTTCCCGGAATCATCTGGCGTCTGTGTTTTGGCACATCCTGCAACTGTACCGCACAAAAAACTGCCTATTAATCCCCATACCACAGCTTTTGCTATCTTGTTTCTTTCATTTTTCATAACTTTTTCCTCCATTTAAAAAGGCATACTGCGCCGTTTTTTTGTGATACTGAAATTATACCGTAGCAAAAAAACTTACGCAATATGCCTTTCATTATTCTCTTATTCTTTTCTCAATCGGTCAACAGATTTCGCATACTTTCCAAGCCGATACACAATGTTGACGCATTATGTAAAAGTGCAGAAGAAGCTGGCTGCAAAATTCCACCCACACCAAGTACAATCAGTCCTGTATTGAAACCGACGATGACACGGTAATTTTTTCTGATGCGTCTCATCAGACTGTCACTTAACAGTTTTAAGGTCACAATCTGATATAAATTATCCGCACCAATGGTAATATCTGCGATTTCTTTTGCAATTTCTGCTCCGTCACTGATTGCGATTCCGACATCTGCCGCCGAAAGCGCCGGAGAATCATTGATGCCATCCCCAATCATAATGACTTTTCTTCCTTCCGCTTTTTCTTTTTCCACAAAGCCTGCCTTATCCTCCGGCAGCACCTCCGCGTAATATTCATCCACGCCGACACTCTCTGCAATGGCACTTGCCGTACGCTCACTGTCTCCTGTCATCATAACAACTTTGGAAATACCTGCTTTTTTCAGGGAATTTATGACTGCTGCCGCTTCTTCCCTAAGCGGGTCTTCAATACAGATGACTGCCGCCAATTCCTGTTCCATGGCAAGATACAGATGGGAATATTCCAGTGGAAGATTCCGAAATCTGTCTTCCATGCCAACCGGAATCTTACAGCCCTCATCCTCAAAAACAAAATGGTAACTCCCAATAACTGCGCGCCTGCCTTCTATGGTCGTTGAAATACCATGCGCGACAATATATTCCACCTTCGTATGCATTTCTTCATGACAGAGATTTTTTTCCTCCGCCGCATCGACCACTGCCTTCGCCATAGAATGCGGAAAATGCTCTTCCAGACACGCCGCAATCCGAAGCAGTTCATCCGGCTCCTGCCCGTTAAAAGATATTACTTCCGCAACAGCTGGTCTTGCCTTCGTCAGCGTACCTGTTTTATCAAATACTATCGTATCCGCCTCTGCAATGGCTTCCAGATATTTTCCGCCTTTTACCGTAACATTGTAAAGACTCGCCTCACGGATGGCAGACAACACGGAAATCGGCATTGCCAGCTTTAGGGCACAGGAAAAATCCACCATCAGCACAGACAGCGCCTTTGTTATATTCCGGGTAAAAAGATACACAAGTCCTGTTCCAAGCAATGTATAGGGAACCAGTCTGTCTGCCAGATGCTCTGCTTTACTTTCCGACGCAGATTTCAATTTCTCCGATTCTTCAATCATGGTAACGATCTTTTCAAACCGGCTGGAACCACCAACTTCTTTTACATTTACGGTCACTTCTCCTTCCTCAACGACCGTACCTGCATAAACATAAGCATCTTCTGCCTTGCGCACCGGCACAGATTCTCCTGTCAGAGACGCCTGATTTACCATGGCCTCTCCCTCTGTCACTATGCCGTCAAACGGAATAATATTTCCCATATGCACAACAACCTTATCTCCTGCCCTGACATCGGAAGCAGAGACCAATATCTCCTGTTCTTCCTGTTTCAGCCATACTTTTCCTACATTTAAGGACATCGTCCTCGCCAAATCGTCTACAGACTTTTTGTGTGTCCATTCCTCCAGCAGTTCTCCGATTCCAAGCAAGAACATGACAGAACCTGCCGTATTAAAATCACCGCGCAACATGGATATCCCGATTGCCGTCGCATCTAACACAGGGACCTCTATCTTTCTTTTCGCCAGCGTCCTTATCCCTTTCCAAATATATTTCATGGACAAAATGCCTGTATAGCACACCTGAAGTGGAACCGGAAGCAAAACTTTTCTTGCATAGTGAAAAATCACTTTATTGAAAAGCTTGTCCTGATATTTCTGATTCAGCTCCCTGCCTGAATTTTCTAAAAGCCCCGATGGCACTTTTACATCCTCATAATGAAATGCCCGGAGCTTATCAATCATTTCCTGTCTTTCTCCAACATAACAGATAACCGCATCTCCTGTACGATCATAAACCTGTACTGATGTCACATACTTGAGATTATGTAGAAAATACAACAGCGTATCCGCCTGCCTATAGGTCATCCGCCTCTGGATGAAATGAACACGCATGCGCCCTTTTATTTCATGTTTTATTTGAAATTTCAATCTTTTCACTCCCTATACTGTTTCAGGAGTTTCTTCTGAAAAATCGTCTTCTCCATCCTCAAAGTTATCTGCTTCTTCTGCTGCTGCGCGTTCTTCATTCTGCTGTTTTGCTTCTGCATAAATGTCATTTGCATTTTCCTGAATAGTTGTTGCAGTCTTTAACACACAGTCCTTTGCTCTTAAAAATGCTGCCGTACATCCGGTATATACCTTTTTGGCATCTTTACTGGAAAGTGCTTTTACTCCCGCTGTTCCAAACAAAACGCCTGCTGCAAAAATCCCCGTTTTTTTCCAATCAATCTTTGTAAAACATTTTAGCATCTTTTGTACCTCCGTCTCATATTTTTCAATTTATTTAAATATGATAGTACGAAGATTTTTGCTTTTCAACTTTTTTCCCGCTATTGATATTTTTTATCATTTATCCGGTTTTTACTAACCTAATGCCACGTCCAGCATCATCATAACGGTAAAACCTGCAGCAAACAGGATGGTTCCAATGTTGGAATGATTTCCCTCAGACATTTCCGGTATCAATTCCTCCACGACTACATACATCATGGCCCCTGCTGCAAAGCTCAAAAGATACGGCAATACCGGAACGATCACTCCGGCTGCTGCCACCGTAAGCAACGCCCCAATAGGTTCCACAATACCGGAAAGAACGCCATAGAGAAAAGCCTTCCCCTTGCTCATGCCCTCCTCACGCAGGGGCATGGAAATGATTGCTCCTTCCGGCAGATTCTGGATTGCGATTCCAAGCGCAAGTGCAAGCGCGCTCATCATGGTAATCTTTTCATTTCCCATCATCCAGCCTGCGAACACAACACCTACTGCCATACCTTCCGGAATATTGTGCAACGTCACGGCAAGCACTAACATCGTTGTCTTCTTCAACTTCGTCTGTGGTCCCTCCGCCTTTTCACTATTCATATGTAGATGTGGAATCACATGATCCAGGAGTAGCAAAAATAGAATACCAAGCCAGAATCCGATGACTGCCGGAAGAAACGCCAAGCGCCCCATTCCTTCCGCCTGATTCATAGCCGGAATCAGCAGACTCCAGATAGATGCTGCCACCATGACTCCGGCAGCAAAACCGGTAAGCGCTTTCTGTACAATACTGTTGAGCTGATTTTTCATAATGAAAACGCAGGCCGCCCCTAATGAGGTTCCCACAAACGGAATAAATATCCCTGTCAATAAATCTATCTCCATATCTCTCACCTCCGCATATATTCATTTTTTTCCCTATTTATATACTCCATTATAAACAAACTGTTATGAAAAAAGCAACTGAAGACCTTTTAAAAACATATACAGACTTTCGACACATATCTAAAAAAGAGAGCGACAATATGGCTGCCTGCTCTCTTTTTGAATATTTAACTATCTGTGCGCCGAAAGAAGGGGGTTTCCGGCTATCCGATTATACATTAATTACCTAAATTTGAAAACCGATACGCATTTTTATGTAATATTTTTAAGTTTACCAATGCAATTCCAATGCCAATTAAGCTGTATCCAATTATTTCCATAACAGAATACTGCAGAATGTTCTGCGCCATTACTATGACATAACAGCATGGAACCAAAGTAAGGATTGCTGTAACAAGCCCCGGAACATATCCGTGATATTCCATAGTAGATGCTATGATATGGATCAACAGCAAATGAAGCGTATTTGCTACCATAGCACCGAACCAGACTCCGTATTTTCCAGTCAGTACACTGAAAAAAGATACCGCCGTCAATAACAGTAATTCCTCGGACACTGCGATTGCACAGCTTTCCGCATTGGAAATCGTTCCGAATGGAGTCACTTTTTTAAAGGCATATTTCTTTTGAAAAGGTTCTTTTTTTTTCCACCACGCTACAAAAATCACTTCCTCCATGTCATGCAAAATAAACAACAACGGCAGTAGCCATACATACATTCTAATATCATTCATCTTCCTTTTCTCCTGTTCTTTTTTGTAATTTGATGTATTACCATCTAAATTCCATTGTAAAAAAATCTGTCCCGAAAACAACCATCATTCTTCTGATGTCTATATGAATAAACGACATTATCATACAAAATGTTGCTTATTTATACATTGTATGGTAAATTATACAAATAAAATATACTCTGCCTGGAAAGGAGCCTTATTTTGAATACCAATGATCTGCGTGTAATCAAAACAAAAAAACATATTGAAGATGCTTTGATTGATTTGCTTTATCAAAAGGATTTTCATGCCATCACGGTTCAGGATATATTAGACACTGCTCTCATTAACCGTTCAACCTTTTATAAGCATTATGCGGATAAATATGCCCTTGCCGAGTCTCTGTGCCAGGACGTTTTTGTTCTGTTTGAAGAATATATTAACAAACGTTTTGTATTTGAATCCGGAACAGAGCCGATGATTGATACTGTAAAAAATCTCTACGCTTTCTTATCGCAAAACCGCATTAAGGTTCTGGCTCTTTTTAAAATTCAGACAGAAACTATACATCTTTACGATGATATGTTTTATTGTCTGAAAAATAATTTCCTGCAAACCCAAAACACCAAGGATGATTTTCCCGAAAAATTTTCAGATTATCTTGCTACGATTTATGCTACCTTTGTCATGGAATCTATCAAATGGTGTCTGGAAAACGATGGCTATCAGGATCTGCTCCCATATGCCCAAAAATTTCTGTCCTTGTCTCCCTTTTTTCCGCCTAAAATACAGTAACTGTTTTACTTCTTTTTTCGTATCTGCACTTTTGCAAAAAGATTCAATTCTTCTAAAGTCCCCATGTGTGTCGCCTGTAATATATATCATCAAAGCCACGTTTCATTAAACGTTGCTACCATAATCATTATCAACAATACAATAATCAGAGCACATATTATAAAGCCAAATAAGCAAGTAATAAGTCCGCATGTCCATAACGTAGGATACATTTTTCTGCTCTTTCTTGTAATAATAGAAATAATCATGCCAATAAAGGAGAGTACTGGCCCTGCAAGTATAATATCAATATATGTATATGGTGCGTGGTTTGCACTGTAATAATAAAACGCAAATGTCAAGAAAGAGGTTATGCCCAGTATAAGAGGCAACGCAATCAGTTTTTTGCTCGCCGGTGTTCTATCCTTCATTGCTTTTCGTTATCCTCCATAAATTTCGATTTTTCACATTCATAAAATATGAAATTTTCTTTACCATCCATGATAACTCTGAAGCCGACAGATAAATCTGCCGGCGTCTCTTTTCTATTTCTGTATGATATTGTGTAACTCCATTACGAACATCTTTTAAGCTCGGGAAGAACCGTTGCAAGCATCGTAAGAAAGCATACAAGTCCACCAATCACATTGGAGACCGGTTCTGCTATAAATACACCATCCGTCCCCATTCCAAATACATATGGCAAAAGATAAGTAAGCGGAACAACCATAATCACCTTGCGAAAAAGGCTGAAAAATATTGCCTGCTTCTTTTTATTTAGTGCCTTAAAAACAGTCTGTCCAGAATATTGAAGTGCCTGAAAAACAAATGCAAAGAAATACAAATGCAACGGGCGAAGTGTCATCTTTTGCAACGTAACATCATCGCTAAAAATTCGAATAAATAAAAGCGGAAATTTTTCAATCAATATCCAAATCAGACCAGTATATAAAATTGCCGATGTGGCCATAAAAAGAATTGCTTTTTGGACTCTCTTTGGCCTGCGTGCGCCATAATTATAAGAAATTGTGGGTGATGCTCCCTCTGTAAGCGCCATGACAGGCGTATCTAAAATCTGCCTTACCGAAGAAATGATTGTCATGACGGATACGTAAAGTGCCCCACCGGTTTTCATTAAAACACTGTTGCATGCCACAGATACCAGAGAATTCGTACACTGCATAACAAAAGACGATAATCCAAGGCTTATAATCTCTTTTACATATGGAAACCTGAAAAAATCGTGAAAAGACAGCACAAACTCATTCCCCGATTCAAGAAGAAACTTAAGCACAAACAACATGGATAATAGCTGTGAAATCACGGTTGCCGCGGCTGCTCCATTTACTCCAAATCCCAGTGAAAAAATAAATATCGGATCCAGTATAATATTGGAAACCGCACCGATTAATACGGATTTCATACCGATTGTTGCATACCCCTGTGCATTGATATAAGGATTCATACCGGTTGAAACCATAGTAAATATCGTTCCAATCAGATAGATTCTTATGTAAGGGACACAAAAAATAAGTTCATCTGCCGTTGCTCCAAAAATTGAAAGAATCTGTGGTGCGAACAGTTCACAGACGATTGTAAGGATTGCACCTACCACTATTTCCAACCGAAATGCTGTGTTAAGTACATCGCAGGCGGCTTTTTTGTCATTTTTCCCAAGGTGGATGGAAAACAACGGAGCTCCCCCAAAGCCGAACATATTGGTAAAAGCGCCAATTAAAATGATGATTGGAAAACATAGTCCAATTGCGCCAAGTGCCTGTGTCCCGCAGCCTTCAATTCTTCCGATATATATTCGGTCTACAATATTATATAAAAGACTGATTACCTGAGCCACCAACATCGGCAGAGCTGTTTGTATGATATTTTTTATAATGGAATCGTTCTCAAAATCTACTTTTTTCATTGTCTATTCTTCCTTACATCTCTATATACTAACAAAAAAGTTCTTTCTTATCAAATACATCGATGCCAAGTTCTAATGTTACTTATTGATACATTCTATCATGTCTCTTTTCTTTCAAAAAATCTTATGCTAGAATAAGGGAACAATAAAAAGTGAGGCGAATGATATGATAAAAATAGATTTAATTACCGGATTCTTAGGTGCAGGGAAAACAACTTTTATTCGAAAATACGCAACATATTTGATGCGTCAGGGCCTTGACATCGGGATTTTAGAGAACGACTTTGGAGCCGTCAATGTCGACGCCATGCTGTTACAGGATATCCTCGGAGACCACTGTACACTTGAAATGGTAGCAGGAGGCTGCGACGCAGACTGTCACAGAAGAAGATTCAAGACCAAACTAATCGCAATGGGCATGTGCGGATACAACCGTATCTTAGTAGAACCATCCGGAATTTTTGATATGGATGAATTTTTTGATGCGCTTCACGAAGAACCTTTAGATCGCTGGTACGAAATCGGAAATGTCATTACCATTATTGATGCTGGTTTAGAGCAGGACTTATCTGAAGCCTCCCGTTATATTCTGGCATCTCAGGTCGCCCAGGCAGGAACTGTTTTGTATAGTCACACCAAAGATGTAACCAAAGAACGTCTTACTGCGACAGAAGACTATGTCAGACAGTCTGTAGAACATTTACACTGTAAGAAACCAATCGAACCACTCGTAATCAAAAAAGATTTGGATGCACTGGAGGAATCCGATTATGAATCCATCCTCTCATCCGGTTATCATACCGCAGATTATGCCAAACTCTGGTTTAATGACCAGGAGGTCTATGACAGTATATACTTTATGAATATGGAATTTTCAGAAGAATTCTTAAAACAATCCTCTGAAAAAATTTTAAATGATTCCGCCTGCGGCAAAGTATTCCGGATCAAAGGTTTCCAGAATCTCCCTAAGGGGCGCTGGATTTCCATAAATGCCACCCATCAGGGAACAGAAATTCATCCGGTTACGGAGGGACAGGCAATCCTCATTGTAATCGGAGAAAATCTGAATAAGGAAGCAATTGAACAATACTGGGGTAAGTCAAACGAATGATTCAGCATTTAGTTATATGTTATCCTATCTTCTCCCTGTGTGCTGTGATGATTGTATAACTATACGCGTTTACCGTTATAATACAGTTATCTACATTCACATACCAATTCTTCCCTTTTCTTGTGATAACAGCATGCGCTGAATTGATTTTCGTTTTACACCAGTCAACCACATTTTCTGTATCTAAAGACAAATTTCTTTTTATGCGCATCACACCTAAATCTGTTGTGTGCAATTTATCTAAATTTTCAAGTAATTCATTATCTCCATTCATTTTATAAACCATCCTTTTCATTTAAGACTACTATAACGCAAAAATAGACAAAAAAAAAGTGCATCGGAACCAACCTGCCAGTATCATACTAAAGCATAAATACGCAAGCCATTATCATTTTTTAAGAAAAGTCCAT